>QFQM01000255.1 GCA_003243255.1 Flavobacterium psychrophilum
GGATCATTAACTACCTTTTGCTTAGGCATAAAACTCCATAGCGCTACTGCAAGTATAGCAACGAACGCTAAAATCTTATAATTTCTCTTCATATAGCTTAAAATGGCATTCATTTAAATTTCATAGTATTATCAAACACATTAAAAAGTGTGCCAAAATACATATAACTCTAATTTTTTCTTTTCAATCTGCGCAGATAACAACAGCACCTAAAAAATTATGTACTTTAGCTAAACGTAAAAGTACAATACTTATTTTGATTTTTCTGCATCGATGAAGAAAAAACCACTAATACTCGTTACCAACGACGACGGCATTACAGCACCCGGAATAAGGGCACTTATCAGTGTAATGAAAGAGCTTGGCGATGTGGTCGTTGTTGCACCCGACAGCCCGCAATCAGCAACAGGACATGCCATTACCATCAACAACACCTTATCCATTAATAAAATTGATATTGACCCCGATGTGGAGCTGGAATACAGCTGTAGCGGAACACCCGTAGACTGCGTAAAATTTGCCGTTAGCGAAATCCTGAAACACAAGCCAGACCTTTGTGTATCGGGTGTGAATCATGGTTCCAACTCTTCCATAAACGTAATTTATTCCGGCACCATGAGTGCCGCAGTTGAAGCAGGTATCGAAGGTATCCCGGCTATTGGGTTCTCTTTGCTGGATTACAATTGGGATGCTGATTTTGAACCCATAAAAGCATCTATCAAAAAAATTACTGAAGAAGTACTGGAAAACGGACTTCCTGATGGCGTTATACTTAACGTAAATTTTCCCAAATTAAAAGAAGACGAAATAAAAGGTATAAAAATATGCCGTCAGGCCAAAGCCATGTGGCAGGAGCGTTTTGATAAACGCCAGACTCCTATGGGCAAAGATTACTACTGGCTTACCGGGAAATTTGTAAATCTGGACAATGGCGAAGATACCGACGAATGGGCATTGGCACACGGCTATATTTCTGTAGTACCTGTGCAGTTTGACCTAACCGCTCATCATGCCATGCAAACCCTTAACAGCTGGAAACTGAACGATTAATCATGGTTATCAATATTCAGCCGGTATTAGAAAACGAACAGATTATTCTATACCCTCTGCAGGAAAATGATTTTGAAGATTTATACGTCGTAGCATCCGATCCTAAAATATGGGAACAGCACCCTAATAAAGACCGCTGGCAAAGGGAAGTATTTCGAACATTTTTTGAAGGAGCAATGCAAAGCAAGGGAGCTTTTAAAATTACGGACAAAGCCTCGGGCAAAATAATAGGCAGTACCCGCTTTTATGATTACAACACAAAAGACAACAGTATACTTATAGGCTACACCTTTTACGCAACCTCAAGCTGGGGCACAGGCATTAATAAAGCGGTAAAAGCACTCATGCTGGATTATATTTTTCAATTCGTCTCAAAAGTCCATTTTCATATTGGCGCAAACAATGTGCGGTCGCAGATAACTATTGACCGTGTTGGTGCCGAGAAAATCGCTGAAAAGGAAGTTGCCTATTTTGGGGAACCGGATCGCTTGAATTTCGTATACGAGATCACTAAAGAAAAGTGGGATACTTTAAATGTATCAAAATAATTTACCTTTGTTGCCAAACAAACAACAGGCATGAAATACTACATAATAGCAGGAGAAGCTTCGGGCGACCTCCATGGATCTAACCTGATGAAAGAACTTTTTAAGCAGGACCCTAACGCGGAAATACGTTTTTGGGGAGGTGATCTGATGCAAAAAGTTGGCGGCACATTAGTTAAGCACTATCGTGATCTTGCTTTTATGGGCTTTGCGGAAGTGATTCAGAATCTGAAGACCATTCTTAATAACATAAAATTCTGCAAGCAGGATATTAAATCTTTCAATCCTGATGTACTAATCTTTATTGATTATCCCGGGTTTAATATGCGTATTGCGGAATGGGCAAAAAAAGAAGGCTTCAAAACCCACTATTATATTTCTCCGCAGATATGGGCATGGAAAGAAAACCGAATCAAGGCTATTAAGCGCGATGTAGACCAGATGTATATCATCCTGCCGTTTGAAAAAGACTTTTACGAACAGAAACATAATTTCCCGGTACAATTTGTAGGCCACCCACTTATTGATGCCATCCACAGCAGGCCACAGACCGATGAAGTTGCTTTCAGAAAAGAATTCAGCCTGAATGAAAGGCCTGTCATTGCGCTGCTACCGGGCAGCCGTAAACAGGAAATCTCAAAAATGCTCGAGGGAATGCTATCGGTAGTGAATGACTTTCCGGACTATCAGTTCGTAATTGCAGGTGCTCCGTCGCAGGAATTTTCTTTTTATCAGCAGTTTTTAGGCAAAAGCAACGTAAAGTTCATTTCCAACAGAACTTACGACTTGCTGAGCATTGCTCATGCCGCGCTGGTAACATCGGGCACAGCTACACTCGAAACGGCTTTATTTAAAGTACCTGAAGTAGTTTGCTATAAGGGAAACTGGATATCGTATCAGATTGCAAAACGTATCATCACCCTTAAATACATATCGCTTGTAAACCTGATCTTAGATAAAGAAATTGTTAAGGAATTAATCCAGGACGATTTTAACACTAAAAACATAAGGGCTGAACTACAAAAAATTTTAACACCCGAACATCGGGAAAATCTCCTGAAACAGTACGATTTACTGGAAGAAAAATTAGGGGGCGATGGTGCCAGCGAAAAGACTGCAAGGCTAATTATCAAATCTTTAACATAAATTCTAAAAATTGATTTAAAATTATTTTTCTATATTTGTCAAAAGCCGATTAAAATTTGACAAAATAAAAGATTTGAAAAAACTCCTGACCATATCCCTGTTTTTGCTTCTGTTGATCCCTACTACATCAATGGCGCAAATAATCACCACTAAAAAAGAAGCCCAAAAGAATGGCGTTTACTCATACAGCGAAAAGAAGGCTGAAACTGCAAAACCTGCTATCGACAAACAGGCTGTAGTGAAAGAAGTTGCTTCTCTTAAGAAAAACGATGTTCTTGCTTATGAGCCGGTGGCGAAAAAGGAAATGGTAATGAATCCCGGCAAAGTTGACGCTCCGGCAATCAAAAAAAATCCAGTTTCTAAGAAAACGGTTGTTATAAACGACACCGACGACGATACAGATTACATCGAACCGGATGTAGACAGCTACCTTGGACAGCAGATAGCAACCAATGCCATTGAAGAGTTCAAAGGTGTTCGTTATAGAGGCGGCGGAACCACTAAAGCCGGAATGGACTGTTCAGGTATGGTATATGCCACTTTTAAAATATTTGACATCACTTTACCAAGAAGCTCTAACGAAATGGTAAAGGCTACCAAAGAAGTAAAACTTTCTGAAACCAAAAAAGGCGACCTGCTTTTCTTCAGAAATAACCATAACAGAAGAACAATCAACCACGTTGGAATCGTAACTGAAGTTACTCCTGAAGGTGAGGTATTGTTTATCCACTCTTCTACAAGTTCGGGTGTTATCATCTCATCAATGAATGAAAACTACCACTCAAGAACATTTGTTAAGGCCGGAAGATACATTCAGGAATAAGATATCCTGATGCTGCCCAATTTCAATAGGCAAAAACTGCCGCCTGTATTGAAATATCCTATTGGTATCATTACCCTCTTTTTAGCATTAGGCATTGTTACCGGGCATCATAGCGGATTATCTCAAAACGTTGCCATATGCATCAGTATTACGGCTCTCATTATCCTGATAGCATCGTTCCTGTTTTCAAAAAGAGCATTAGCTCCAGCCATTCATTTCAGCTTTGCGGTTGTATTTTTTTCATTCTGTTTAGGGCTAGCGGTGCAATCACTTCACTATACCCCTAACCAAAAGCTTCATTATACCCATTTCATAAGTTCTGAGAAGATATTAATCAAAGGATACATTGCAGAACGTCTTAAGCCTAACAAATATCAGGAACGCTATTATTTTGAGGTTACGGCAATAAATCAAAAATCTGCAAAAGGCAAACTATTGCTGACCGTAGCTAAGGACAGCACCAGAAAAAATTACCCTCATGCAGGTGATACTTTTACAATTGCCGATGCACCTGCTCCTATTGCAAAACCACTCAATCCCTACCAATTTGATTATGCTGCCTATATGGAAAAGCAGGGCATCTTCCATCAGCTTAGACTTAAGGACAACTTTGTACAAACTGGTACAGTAAAAAATTTCGATTATTATCTGGGCAATCTAAGAGACAAACTGATCCATAGTTTTGAAATTCACCATTACAGTCCTCAGATACAAAATACATTAAATGCACTATTATTGGGACAAAGGCAGGACATGGACAGCACTACCAATGATGCCTATAAAAATGCCGGAGTACTTCATATACTTGCTATATCCGGGCTTCATTTCTCTGTACTGTTCTATCTGCTGACATTACTCTTTAAACCGCTAAACCGTTTAACAAAACACGGAAGGCTATTAAAGTTCATCAGCGTCCTGGCAATCATTTGGGGATTTGCGTTTATTACCGGTTTATCGGCTTCGGTGGTGCGCTCGGTAGTAATGTTCACTATAATAAGCATCGGACAATACCTGAACAGGGATACCAACATATACAACTCGCTGTTTATTTCTATGCTCATCCTGCTTATCGCCAATCCTTATTTTATTTTCGATGCCGGTTTCCAGCTGAGTTATCTTGCCGTATTTGCCATTGTGTGGCTTGAGCCCTACTACAGAAATTTCAGGACATCCAGATACAAAGCCGTTAATTACACCACAGACACTATAGCTGTTTCACTAGCCGCCCAGATTGGAGTACTGCCGCTCAGCCTGTATTACTTCAATCAGTTTCCGCTACTGTTTCTTTTAGCCAATCTGGTTGTTATTCCGCTATCCAATGTAATATTGATCCTGGGACTATTCGTATTGCTTTTGAATTTCATCTGGACAGATGCAGCTCTCTTTACAGGAAAGGCTTTGGAGTTCCTTGTAGAAATAATGAACAGTTTTATCAGTTGGATCGCTTCCTTTGAAAGTTTAGTTATAAAAGAAATATCCTTTACCCTGCTGCTTACTGTTTTGTTATACGTTTCCATTTTGCTTTTCGGTTTTTGGCTCTACAAAAAAAGTTACCACAGAACCGCTGCTTTACTAAGTTCAATCCTGCTTTTACAATGTGCTTACAGCATTACAGCCTGGCAAAACAAAAACAGAGAGGAATTTGTCGTTTTCAATAACCGGGCAAACACAACCATAGCAATAAAGGCAGATAAGGAGCTTACCCTGCTGAGCAAAGACACCCTTGCTGAAAACACAACTGCTATAAAAGCATATTCGAGGGCAGGCTTTAACACTAAAATCAATCAGAAGCCTTTACAGAACATGCTGTGGTTTAACCAAAAAAAAATCATGGTAATTGACGAGGATGCCGTTTACACATCAGCTATGAAACCGGATATCCTTTTGCTTTGCGGCTCACCAAAAATCAATCTGGAAAGAGTAATTAAAGACCTGTATCCGAAAGAAATTATTGCCGATGCTACCAATTACAAAAGCTATATCAAACGCTGGAAAGAAACATGTATGAAACAAAAAATCCCTTTCCATGCCACTGCCGAAAAGGGATATTATAGTATAAAGTAATCTTGTTTTAGGTTTTGTTCGCCATAATTTTCCTGGCTCCTTCTATCCATGTTGAAGGCCCTCCCGCAACATAACCGCTGCTGCCTCTTGGTGCAAACTGAATTTTGCCTTCTTTAGTTTTAGAGATATCAGTAATCCAGACTGTTGGATACCCTTTTACCTGAAAAAAACTGCCCAAATTAGCATTTTGCTGTTTGATAGCAGCATCCTGCGGTGTCCTTCTCGGGAAATCAAGTTCAACCAAAACAACATTGTCCTTAGCCCATTTTGCGAATTCAGGGGTTTTAAAAACTTCTTTCTGAAGCTTCATGCACCAGCCACACCAGTCACTGCCTGTAAAGAAAAGATTCTGTGTTGTAAAACAATTTTTTTTAGTTTTATTTAGTGATAAATTGTGTAAAATGACTTTAAATTGT
>QFQM01000256.1 GCA_003243255.1 Flavobacterium psychrophilum
ACAATTTAAAGTCATTTTACACAATTTATCACTAAATAAAACTAAAAAAAATTGTTTTACAACACAGAATCTTTTCTTTGGTCGCTGTGTGAAAAGAAAAGAAATCATTACCAAAAACAAAAAATGGGATACTGAATATCCCACGCAAAAAACTCGCAACCTGTTTGGTAAAATGTAAGGAAAGGGAATTGTGGGCCGGTGCATTTTTGCAAAGTGATTGCATCCGCTTTAAACCGCAAAAATGCGTTTCCGACCGTAGGAAGGAATTTCATTTTTGCCACCCGAATTTTCGGGTCAGGCGACTTTTATCGGGTGGGTTCGGAAATCTTTCAAATTGTGAAAAAATCCCCTGTATTCGGTCATTCCCCTACGAAACAAGTTCCACAACAAGGAGCAACCCATTTGTGTCAATGATGAATTGATAAACAAATCCTGCTTTTCCAATGCTTCGGCAAGTGAGCAACTTGGCGTATTGTCTTCCTGTTCGGATTGCTTCAACAATTCGCCAAATTCATCGGTAACAAATGGCAGGCTTGCCACCGTTTGGTATTTCTCCGAATTGGGTTGCTTTATCTCTCCGATAGTAGATAGTAGCACTTGTCCTGTATCTTGGCTGTTGCCAAAATCCAACCAATATTTTGGCTCATCTTGGTAATGTCTGCGGTAGTTTATTTCTTTAAGGATTTCAGCAACACCAAACCTCGCCTGTACATTGTCCACACATGTAATAGTAATAATTGCCCTTGCTTTTTCGGGTGGTCTTCCAAAATTATCTTTTTCAAATTTTCGGGTTTCGGCTTTCCAATTTGTACCTGCCCAACGGTTGCAACGATTGATTAAAGCAACGGATTTGTATAATCCTGTTTCACTTTCTGCAAAACGCTGTCTGCCCAAATTGGCACTCGTGATAACATCATCATCCCAAAGGCGGACTTGCAACCCTGCGTGTCCTAATGCTATCAAACTTTCGTTTATTTCCATTAAGGCGGTCAATACTTTTGAGCCTGTACCACCTGCTCCGATAAGGTTTACCGAAATCGGATTGGTAGGGTTGGGTAAATAGTTGTCCGTAAAATGAACTGCTGTTTTTGCTGTATTCATCACAATAGATTTTTAAGGGTTTTGTTGTTCTTTTTTAATATTTCTTTCGGAAAAGGTTTATCCGTATTGATAAGGTCTTTCCAAAGGTTTACAATGTTTGTTTTAGTCAAGTTTTCGCATAATGAATGGCTGAAATAGGACTTGAAAAAATAATGCTCCCACGCCTTTATAAATTCCTCAATCGAAGCCGAATTTTTAATATCAATACTCACCGTACCCATACATACATTGCCCTTTTCGTAGATATTGAAGAAAGGTGCATAATGCAATGGCGTTTTCTCGGTGGGTCTTCTGTCGCTTGCCAAAGAAAATACGGTAAGACTGCTTTTGCTCGCTAACCATAGCATTGGCGGTACTTGTGACATTCCGTTAGGTATGCCCAAACTATCCACAAAATACAGTTTCCGTTGTTGTGTTTTGGTGTACCAAAGTACCGTACCTTTTTCAGCACCTGGGTTGATATGCAGAATATTTGTAGGCAATATTCCCTTTGGTTTTAAAAAGGCTTGGTTCTTTTCTTCATCGGTCTGTAAGGACTTTGCCAAAATATTGGCTTCCTTTACGGTTAATGGATGGGCATTGGTAGGCATTCCGTTGCTGTCCATATCAAAATGCTCCACGTACATATCGTTTTCTGTTCCTTTGGTTTCATAGAAAACCAAAGCGGATTTCGGATGGTACAATGTTCCGAAATGGTCTGTAATGTCGTTAGTATTGTTCATTTTTCTATCGTTTTGTATTCGTATAACAATCCACCCAAATCATTCAATAAACCAAACAAACGGTTCTCAAAATCAAGATTGGCTTTTGGTATTTCGCTTCCGTCAAATCGCTTGGAAATAGTAGGTTCTTCCATTGCTCCGTACTCGTTAAATTCATTGTTGATGGTATCTGAAAGGCTTTCGTATAACCAGCCTCTGGTATCTGCAATAAATGAAATGTACTTTTCCATTCCGATTACTTCATTTTCGTCATCATCATAAGGGTCTTTTTCGGGCAATGTTGCGTTGCTGAAAATAGTGGTGTTCGGATATTCTGTACAAAGGGCAAACGCATTACAAGCCACTTGCCAACATTCCTTGTCGAACATATCAACACTTTTAAATCGGTTCAAACGCTGTTCAAATACCTTTAGATTAGTTCGATTAAATAGCTTTTGTTCTATTCTATCGCCAATGTATTCGGCATTTCTCAATTCACTTTTATAGCTTTCAGTTTCTTCCGTTTCCTCGTCCTGTTCCACCCAATCGTTCATCATTTCGTAAAGCCAATACAAGTAACTTTCTTCCTGCCTGTAATACGGAATTTGGGCAATGTGGTACAGATAACTGCATACGGATACTAAAAGCTTTGCGGTCTTTTTACGCTTTGGATCTTTGAGCATTTTAAAGAGTGGCACAACGGGAATGTAATACAAGGTTGTTCCTGTGTTGTACCGTTCCTCACTTGTAAAGTAGGTTTTCGTACTGTCCTGTATCAATTTAAAACCATCCCAATTTATATTGGTACGTTTTGCTTTGACTTCCATATCCCACATAGCCAATACTACATTGTAGGGAAACTTAAAACTGTGGGTCTGCATTGGCTCAATGCTGCAATGCTCGGCAAGTTGGGAAAGGGACTTGTAAAAATCCCTCTCCGTTTTCTGACAAGCCTGTACGGATTTTGCTGTTTTCAGTTTTGGCAGAAACGTACACTTTAGAATACCATTGGTAGCATTGCTATTGGTACGGATTTCTGCTTGTCTTTCTGCACTTGGTTTGCGTCCTTTGGTCTTTGTAGCCAATTGGCGAACTCGCCCAACTGTCGGTGCAATTGCCGTTGTCGTTTCTGTTCGGGTATGCTGATAGTTCCCGATATGATGTTGCGTTGCATAATTCATTGTTTTAAAATTTTGGTTTAACCTTTCGTTCCCATTACGCTCTCAAATTTGTACTCGACTGCATCGTCTTTTATCTGCGGTGCAGATGCTTTTGCCGTAGTCAAAATCGGGTACATATTGGCGTAAAAATTCATTACGGCTTCCACGCTCCAACGTGGTTCGGGGTCGGTCAGTCTTATGTCCTGTCCTTTATCTTTGAGTATAAAAACTCTTTCTAATTGCGTTACTAATAACATAATGTTCTGTTTTAATGATTACTATTCTTTTCATCTTCGTCTGTTTCATCAATAGGATAATCGGCAGTAATTTCTTGCTCTATTGGTGGTTCGGGTTTTGCTTCGTCCATTGCTCCGAAAAGGCTCGGTGTTGCGAATTTGTCGGATAATGCTGTTTTGCGTTTGCGTATCTCGTCTGCTTTTTCGGGAAACTCCGTTATATCGGGAACTTTTATCCACGCTTCACGGAATTTGCCCTCTTTCTCCAACTCGTCCGCCTTTGCCATTGCATCTTTAAACTTCTTGTCTTTGACTTCTTTTTCTTTTTTCTCTTTTTCGGTTTTTGCTTTCTCGATTGCCGATTGTGCTTTGGCTTCATCAAGTTGCTTTTGAAATTTCTCCATATCCACCATTAAGCCCGATACCTTTTGTATAGGTGTGGTTATCTGCTCAAAAAATCCCTCGTCAAACTCCTGGGGTGTGGCGTTAAAGGTCAATGGTGGAATTAGATTTTTTGCACTATCTCCGCATTGTTCGTTATTGAGCAATACTGTTACAATTAGGTTGCTTTCTATTCCTTTTGAAATGTTCAGTTGTAATACTCCTGTAAAGTCCAACTGCTGTATCTGATTGAAAAAATTGGTGTTCATCGTTCTAAAATTTTAATTGTTAATACTTTTTTCTTTTTTAAGTTTCTCGTGCATATCTGCCCAATACTCCTGTCTTTCCTTGTCTGTTTCTGTTGGTGGGGCGTGCAGATATTCTTTATACCAACCAGTTTGTTGAATAGCTTTTATGAGGTCGGTAACTTCAATCCAATTCCCTTTTTTATCTATGATTTTCATCGTACTTGGCTTTAAGTGTTATTTACTGATTTCCGCTATTTGGTCAATCCTACCATAGATGATACTTCGAAGACTTGTTTTGTCGGGAGCGTTGTATTCTGCCCAACTATCGTACTGCTTTACGATATAGGATTTTAAAACATCCTCAAATCCAAAGCGATAACCCATAAGCGGTACAGCTCTTTTGAAATAGGCGTTTCGGTTTACTGCTTCTGCAAGCCAATTTTTTTCGGCTCGGTTCAATTTTTCGCCTTTGGTCAGTTTTTCCCTTAATAAGTAAACCTTTGCATTTTGCAGGGTTGCCAATTCGGGTACATCGTGGCGTACAAACTTTGTGGCTATTATTGTTACTATTTCCATTGCGGTAGATTTTAAGGTTGCTGATTTTTGATTTTTCGTTCCAACAAGGTTTCCAATATCTCGTAATCACTTTCGTAAATTTCTCCTTCGAAATGGTAGGTGTCCGTTTCTTCATCAAACCCGTATTGTTCAAAATCTTCGTCTTCCAAATAAATATCTGTGAGTAGCTTGTCATAAAATGTTGCCCTACCATATATAAGATTGCCCATTTCTTCATAATCCTGTGTAAAGTTCACTTCGTAATGTTCCGCTATCTTTTGAATTACTTCTATATTGGGCGACCATTTTGTTTCATACTGAAATTGCCCTTCATCGCCTTCATTCCAATAGATATTGAAGAAATAACCACCATTATTTTTAGAAATAAATTCGGGTAGTTGCCCTTCTTCGGTTTTTTCTTCCTTTTCCTTCATTGATTGAAAAAGTTCCTGTATTGCTGTGATTGTTTCGGGTTTCCCCTCGAATACAACTGTATTACTGCACCAATTTGCCATAACTTTTGTTTTTAGTAGGCTACCACCGATTAAAGCGGTAGCCTGTTGTTATTTAATTAAGGTTTAGGATTTCTGCACCATCTAAAGCAAAACCATTACACAATTCAAATGCTTTCTGTGATTTGAGTTGAGCAGTGCCACCCAATACAATGCTCTGCAACTTGGCTTCATCATTCTTGTAATTTCTTACGTTCTGATAGTAACCTGTAACCGCATTATAAGCTCCGAACAATGTTCCTTTTGTCGTATCCATTTGTTGGGTGTCGCTTATCATTGCGTATGCAAAAGCATCTTCAACGGTGTTTTTGAACACGGTGGAAATTTCATCTTCTGCACCTTTTTTGATAAGGTCAAGCGTTTCCTTATTCGGGCAAAGTGCCAATTGGATTAGCTTTTTAACTTCACGGTCTGATACCTTTACTTTTGCCCACTCATTAAAAATGCCCTCTAATTGGTTGCTCAATGTGTTGGCAAGTCCCATAATCTTGTGAGCGTTCTCGATACGTCCTTTTGCTCCCGAAGTGTGTTTGATACGGACAACATTAGTCATACTGCGTAATGAAGCGTTTAAGGTATTTTGACAAACAATTCTGATAGGCGTGAATGCGGCTGTGATACTTCCGCTACCATCGTGCGAAGTGGTAAGGAAAATGTACTTTTCCGTAACATCATCGCCATTACCCACACGAATATAGTCAGGCAGTTTGGCTGTGATAAAAATGCGTTCACCGTTGCCTAATGCTCCTGCGGTTTCATACAGAATGCCCTCGCCACCGCCTACAATAGCATCAAAGAAATTAAAGGCTTCACGGTTTTGTACGATGTGGTAATCCTTACCGACTACGCCCAATACGGCATTGTTATCGGTGCGAATGTTGGCGAAATAGTTAGGTACTTCCAATTCGCTACTGCCTATCTCTATGTCGTTAGCCGTTTCGATAATGCCCGAACCTTTGGTAAAAAGTGGGGATTTTACGACTTCGTAATCTAATCCTGCGTGTTTGATAGCTTCCTCGCTTGTTGGGTATTGCTCCACGATTTGCCCTAAACCGTGCCACGCTTTTTGCTGAACGCTGAAAAATGAATAACGTCCTGTTCTCTCGTTGAAATTGATATTATGTGCCATAATGTTTAAAATTTTGAT
>QFQM01000257.1 GCA_003243255.1 Flavobacterium psychrophilum
CAAAACAATCCCTTGTTGGTGCTGCCCCATATATTGCCTGCATTATCTGCCAATACTCCATAGACAACATCGTTAGGCAATCCTTGTTTTGTGGTATAATGGATAAATTTTCCAGTTGATTTTTCGAAACGGTTCACGCCACCGCCCTTGGTGCATATCCATAGATAATCGGCATTTACGGGATCATCCATAAACCAGGAAACATAATTGTAACTCAAAGAACTGGTATTACCCGGAATGTTTTTATACCACTTTACTTCTGGCGCAGTCGCATCATTTTTAAAATTCAGCCTTGCAAAACCATGTTCAGTGCCCAACCAGAAAATGCCCTGCCCATCTTCGTAGAAGGCATTGGTTTGAGCAAGCGCCTGCGTACCTATATTTTTTTCAATGTCTACTACAAACCTGGTTATTTTACCGTTTGGGTCAATTCGTGCTAATGTTCCGTTGGCTCCGCAGACCCATATACGGCCCTTACTATCTTCTATCATGGGTTGTAGCTGCTCGGTTCGAGTTGGATTTACCGGTTCATCGTAGATGGCCAGCAGTTGTAAACCGACTGTGTAGTGAGATACTTTTTTCTTATCCCATGCATAAGTCCAGTAATCGCCATTCCGAGCTTGAAGCACATCGGTTGTTACTGAGTTGCCTGCAACGGGTTGAATTGGATTTGCATATTCGTTTCCATCGGCAGTTACAGTTTGTGCTGCCCGCCATCCTTGCACATAGATAATATCTTTATTGAGTACCGTTAACCGTTGCAAGCTCCATTTTGGAAGTAGTGGATTGAAACGGCTGCGCCCAACACCGTATTTATAGATACCGTGGCCCAGTGTGCCCACCCATAAAATCCCTGAACGGTCAAGCAACAAACTTTTCAGGCCTTGATTTTTGATAGCTGATTTTAAATTTAAGATGGTAGCATCACCAAGATCATCTTCTGCTTTGAGGTCACTGAAATCAAAAAAGGTATCACCCGAAGTTCCTGGTTTTAAAGGAAAGCGATTATTGAGAATCAAACCTTCGGCCTTGTCATTACTAAAAACATCTGAGCGCAATTGCCCGACAGAATCTATTAATGCCATACTCGATCCCGGAATTTCAGGAAAAGGCTTTAATAAAAATGGCTGGCTTGCGCGTGCCGTGAGCCGGGTGCCAATCTTTTCAATCAAGTCGGTAAGTGTATGCCCGTTACTTAACAGTGTGAAGCTGAAAGAAGACGGATTGAAAATAAAGATGCTGCCATCTGTGCAACCAACCCATATAAAGCCTTTATCATCTTTTCCCACGCCCAATATTTCCCGGTTTTGGGGAGCATCTACGCGGGTAATAGAAAGCGGCCTACTACTCTTGTCGGGCATTGAAATAATATTCATGCAGCCGCCCTGTGGGCACACTAATATGTTGCCGTTGGGCAACTCTATCATGGCAGATATAATACGATTGCTTGAAAGCCCGGACAGGTCGCCAGATTTTTTAGCAATGCGCAAAAAACGACCTGTCTTTTTATTATACACATTTACGCCTCCATCGTAAGTGCCTATCCAAATTCTGCCCTGGCTGTCTTCCAGCAAATTGCTTACGGCATTGCTGCTGATGGAACTTGTGTCTTGTGGGTCGTTTGTAAAAATTTTGAAGGTGTATCCATCATATCGGTTCAAGCCACCCTTAGTGGCTATCCAGATAAAGCCTTCCTTATCCTGGATCATATCATTAATTAGCCCTTGCGATAATCCCTGTGCTGTGGAAATGGCTTCGCTGCCAGAACCCATTTGCGCAAAGGCGAATTTTCCATAGAAGCAAAAGCAAATCAAAAACCTGAAATAAAAGCGGTGGCCTTTGTGCATGTGCCTGTAAAGATAATTGAAGCCCTGTTTTTTAATTCATCTCCTGGCTGTGAAAAAGGCGTTTCCTTACAAAATGATGAATTTATCCTGACGCAGCACAATTTGTCCTGCCGATTGAAGAGAAACTGAAGTTGAATAGTGGATTTGTACTCACTAAAAATTCTGTTTGAAGTGAGCTTTGTAGAAGATTAAAATTCTGCTCAAAAATAATTATGAAACATTTAGGCGTAATAAACCCTCTGCTGCCTGTTTTGCTTTTAGTAAGCAGCACAATTCTGTTTGGTCAAAAATTAACCCCGAAGAAAAGGCAACTGGAACCAGACACAACCATTCATTCTAAAGTAATGGGCAAAGAATACCAGCTTTATATTTCTTTTCCAAAAAATTACTCTACTAAAGATACAGTCAAATACCCCGTGTTATATGTGCTGGACGGACTGTACAGTTTCCCAGCTTTTAAAAGTATAAGAGAATCTTTAGATATAGATAAAGAATTAGAAGATGTTATCATCGTAGGCATAGGTTGTGGGCTTGATTTTGTTTCCTGGGGCATTAACAGAACCAACGACTACACACCTTCTCAAGACACCGCCTGGAACAGACAGTATGAAAAGGATGCAGCCAAGCAATATAATTTGGATTATAATTCGGTGAAGGGGAAAATTCATTCAGGCGAAGCCCGAAAATTTTTACAATGCATCACAACAGAAATAATCCCCTATATAGAAACACACTACAATACCACAACTGACCGGGGCATTTCGGGGTTTTCGTTGGGCGGGCTATTTACTGCCTGGTGCTTTTTAAACACCAAGGGAATTTTCAAAAAGTTTGGCATCAACAGTCCTTCGCTTTGGTGGAATAATAATGAAGTGATAGTACAGGCAGAATCGCTGTCTAATAAAAATGAAACCTTGAACATACCACCCACCAAAGTATTTATTTCTGTGGGAGAAAAAGAAACACCCGTGATGATTTCCGGTATGGAAAAATTTAGTGAGCTGCTTGAATCTAAGGCATATAAAAATGTATCAGTCGCCAAACAAAAGCTTGTTGGTGAAACGCACTCGTCAGCAATGCGCACCAGTTTAAAGAGAAGCATTTCGGTGTTGTATGGAAAGCAAGCCGAAGCAAAGGCAGCAGAAATTGACTTTGTAAAGGCTTCACCTGATAAGGCAAAAATTTTATTGGAAAATGAGTTTGTAAGAGTGATAGAGTATTCTCTTAAGCCTGGAGAAAAAGATAATACACATACACATCCGCCAAAAACATCCTATGTTATTTCAGGTGGCACGCTCAGGGTTTACCCCGAAAACGAAAAGCCATTTGATTCCGAAGAAATAAAAGGCACAACGGAGTGGGCAGGCAAAAGAGGTAAACATTACGTGGAGAACATTGGCAAGACAACAGTTACCATATTACTAACGGAGATAAAGTCAGTTCACTAATAATTTCAACTAATATAGTCAATGGCAACAATCACAAAACCCAGAATAGAATCAATCGACCTGTTAAAAGGTTTAGTAATGGTCATCATGGCGCTCGACCATGTGCGGGATTATTTTCATTACTCAGCATTCTTTTTTGACCCAACCGACCCAACGCAAACAACTTTGCCTATTTTCTTTACAAGGTTCATTACCCATTTTTGTGCGCCTGCTTTTAGTTTTTTAGCAGGGCTTTCTGCATATATGATTGGCAAAAGAAAATCACCCGCTGAATTATCGGTGTTCTTACTCAAACGTGGGCTCTGGTTAATTTTTATCGAACTAACCATTGTGTCTTTTGCGTGGTACTTCGACCCTGAATTCAGGCGTACCGGATTAGCAGTAATATGGGTACTTGGTTTAAGTATGATCGCGCTGGCAGGCCTTATCCATCTACCCAAAAAAATTATCCTGCTGTTCAGCCTTATCATTATTTTCGGGCACAATCTATTGGATGGCATTGTTATAAAAGACAATATTTTTTGGTCGCTTCTGCATCAACGTGGTCTTCTTTTTAGTGATGGAACTCATTCTATCGGTGTCGGGTATCCTATCATCCCCTGGATAGCAGTTATGTCATTGGGATATTGCTTTGGACCGTTGTATGATGGTTCATTCGATGCTCATAAAAGAAAAAGAATATTGAATGCATTAGGCATTGGGTGCATCGTTCTTTTCTTCATTTTAATTACAATCAATAAATATGGCGACCCCGTAAAGTGGACAAACTATGGATATACATTAAAGACAGCCATGTCAATTTTCAATGTTAGCAAGTATCCACCTTCATTATTGTATTTGTTGGTAACATTGGGCGGAGCGTTTCTTTTTCTTGCCAATGCAGAAAAGCTAAAAGGTAAAATCGTTGACTTCTTTTGCGTATTTGGCCGGGTACCATTTTTCTACTACATCATTCATCTTTATGTCATTCATTTATTAGCAATGTTAGCTGCGCAATTGACCGGCTTCGGCTGGCAAGCCATGATTTTACCAAAATTCGTTATAAGAGTAGAAGCGTTAAAAGGCTATGGTTTTAACTTGATAATAGTTTACCTGGTTTGGATTTTAGTTATCGCATTGATGTATCCGCTATGCAAAAAATTTGATGCCTATAAACAAGCACACAAAGAAAAATGGTGGTTGAGTTATTTGTAAAAGCTGCAAATTTATTTGCGGTATTATTTATCTGAATTTTATATCTCTGAATCAACTATTAGTATGGAAATGAAATCAGCTTTACTTGGACTCTTGGTAATCTTTATAATTTATTCTACAGCGAATTCTCAAACAGTAAAACCAGCGAAAGGTATTGCTGGTGTATGGCGGTTGGTTGAGTTTGTCGATTTGGATTCTGCCACCAATACCTGGATGGACCGATACGGAAAAAACCCAAGAGGGTATTTTATTTACTCGCCCGGTGGTATACTAAGTATTAATGTTTCCAGCGATACACCTCTTAAAATAACAGAAGAAGGGGCTAAAAATTACACAATTAATTTTCATGAATTTTTTAGCAGTCATTCTTTTGGATACTTCGGTACGTACACATACGAGCCGGCAAAAGGACAGGTAATCCATCATGTTAAGGGAGGAACACTTCCGTGGTACACCGATACTGAACAGCCACGGCAAATCCAACTGAAAGGAGATACATTAATTATTGGCGATAACATAAAAACAAGAAGAGTACTTGTGCGGGTGGAATAACTAATCCAAAAAAACAAAACCTAATCATTATGCAACGCAGAACATTTATCAAAAATTCAGCACTGACTGTAATGAGCATTAGTGCATTCGGGGCTTTAAACTGGAATGGAAAATATTTTACTGAGTTATTTGTAAACCAATAAACATATGAAAAATAAAATTACTGGCTTGTTCGCAGCAATAGCGTTATCTGCTTTTTCACTTCATGCACAACCCAACAAAGTAAAACAGCTTGCGTATGCGGACTCGTCCAGACTGGTGGAAATTTTTAAAGACATCCATCAAAATCCTGAACTCGGTTTTATGGAGGTTCGTACATCAGGCATTGTCGCAAAAGAATTAAAAGCCCTCGGATATGAAGTAACAACCGGAATAGGTAAAACAGGTGTTGTTGCAATTTATAAAAACGGTACCGGTCCAACGGTAATGTACCGGGCAGACATGGACTGTAATTCTGTAAAGGAAATAAACGTACTTCCTTATGCAAGCACAAAAACCATGAAAAAAGAAGATGGCACAGAAACCCCTGTGATGCATGCCTGCGGACACGATGCACATGTAACCTGGATGCTGGGTGTTGCAAAAATTATGATGTCTTTAAAAAAAGAATGGAAAGGGACATTGGTGTTTTTAGCACAGCCGGCCGAAGAACTACTAACAGGAGCACAGGCTATGGTAGATGACAAGATGTATGAAAAGGGAGTGCCAATACCAGATTTCTTATTAGGCTTGCACACCAATAATACTCCTCTTGGAAACATTAAAAATGGAACAGGTGTTCGTATGTCGGGCAGCGACCAACTGGACGTAACTTTTTATGGCGTGGGTGGTCATGGATCAAGACCCGAAGATGCAAAGGACCCGGTGGTAATGGCGTGCAATGCGGTGATGCAATACCAAACAATCATCAGCAGGAATATTGGCGCACAG
>QFQM01000258.1 GCA_003243255.1 Flavobacterium psychrophilum
AATCCGGTTTTATTTACACTATCTACAACCTATGGTACTCAGCAAGCAGAAGTAACAACTTCAAGTGGAGGGACACGCATAAAAATTTGGGGAACAAGTGATTGCGCTTATGACAATGTACCGGTATACTTTCATTGCTAAATATTAAGGCATTTAGTATAGTTTTCACCTGAACCGTATGCAGAATACAAATAATATTCTTCAAATATTGACCATTCCATCTTCAGTAGGGTTGGCAATACTTTTATTAGCAACGCAAGGACAGGAAAGAAATCCAGCGAAAGAAACAAATTATCTTCCTGTAATCCAAATACAGCTGATGGATTCGACCATGACCTTTTGTACAAACGAAATAAAAAAAAACGAGGCGACG
Organism: Flavobacterium psychrophilum; assembly: GCA_003243255.1. The sequence continues at coordinate 374 of QFQM01000258.1, forward strand.
ATAATTGTATACTTTTCACCGGATTGTGAGTATTGTCATGAACAGATAAAGAACATGGCAGATAGCATAAATCTCCTAAATGAAGTGAAAATAGTATTCATTACAGGTGAACACCTCGATCCGTCAAAAGCAAATAGAATATTCCCGGAAAAACTCATAATAAAAAACATAATAATTGGAACTGACATACTGAATAGTTTCTACAAACTCTATAATAGTCCGTCAATACCATATACGCTGTTTTACGGAAAATCCCATCGACTAATGTCGACACATCAGGGCACAACAAGTGTAAAATCACTGATAAAAACACTGTCAATAATTAACGAAGAATCAAATTAATCACCAATTAACCATGACTACAGTAAGAATAAAGTCAATTCCTCCGCTTGCTCCAGGAAATGATTATTCTGCAATGCTGGATTACACATTTTTTATCAACAGGGAAAATGTGCCTTATAAAGAGAATTACCTATTTATAGACAGCGGAAAAGTAAAAGAAGATACTTCCACATACTTCATATCTGTAGTCCGCACAGAGTATCCTAAACTATTAAATGAACTTATACCAATATTAACCAAGAAAGAAGTACGTTTCATCTTCGTAAGGTCAAAAGAAGGTGTCATAAAAACGCAGGATGGAGATTTTGGGCGAGAAAACATCGGTAAGCTAATAACAATTTTCCTAAGCGAACAACAATTAACAGATATATCATCTACTCTACAATCAATTCTAAAAGAGTATCATGGACCCAAAATACCAGATTATTTAGAACTGTCCAATTGCTTCTACACAAGACAGGACTCAAAATTAATCGAAAACCTTTTTCCCCACAGAAAGGTTGTTAATCTTGACAAAACTCCAGCAATTCCAAAGGTTTCTAATGTCGAGATTATTCGCACCCATTCAAAAGGAAATGTCTTACGCGGAAGATACAGAAAGAATATATTCAGTTCAACCCCTTGCATTATTAAATATGGGCATCCACATATGTGGCATGATGAACACGGTAGGGATATAATGGATCGGATAAGATGGCAAAGCAAAATAAGCGAAGAATTAGCCGGAAAAATACCTATCCCGAAGTTAATTTTCCAAACCACAATTGACAAACTTAGCATTATTGCAACAGAAGAAATAAAAGGAGTAACTCTAATTAGGCTTACTGAATCCCTAAACAAAAATACAAGTACTATAAAGAACTGGGATATTAAATCAAAACAAGCAATGGTTGAGGCACTAATCAAAGTTGTCGAAATAGGAATTCTATATAAAAACTTTGACTATGTCAACCTTGACCTTATGCCTGAAAATTTCATAATAGATGTACACGGTAAAGTATTTAACTTTGATCTTGAACTTGTATATTCTACAATCAATAGAAGACCTAACCCACCTTTCCCAGGAGGATCACCAGGATTTATGTCCTTAAACCAAATTAATAACGGAACTCCGGAAGTTACAGATATGATATATGCTGTTGGAGCAACGATTCTATTTTCAACTTCCGGCATTTATCCAAATTCCCTCATCTTCGACACCTGTGAAAATTTTAAATTACGATTAAACTACTTATATGGGAAAAACTGTGTTCTAAATCAAACAATATTCGATAGCATTTATCAACCCAATTCACAATCCATAACATTCGAAAAAATAAAAGAAAATTTATATTTCTTTAAACAAAATCAAAATGGAGATGCAAATGAAAGTGAAGAAGATGACTTCGTGCTTCAAGGTATTGAGGAAATGATACAAGGTGGAGTTAAATATATCACATCTGAAATCGATGAAATTAAGCCAGGAAGCAATCCATTCTTAATAGCGAGCAATGTAAAATATCCGAACACTCAAGGATTACTATCAGGAAAGCTTGGATTAATACATCTATTATCTATCTACAATGCAGACAACCCTGAACCTCAATATATAAAGGACAGACTCGAACATGTATTCAAAACAGCGTCATTATATTACAGAGACAACTTTCATTCAACTGAAATGAGTTTTAATGAAGGACTGTTCGGATATGCATTTGTTTTGATGAACTTCAGAGAATTATCCTGTTCGGAGTTCACAACCGAGGACTGGGATCTACTTAATTCACTTGAAAAGGCAATTAGGGAAACTCGCCTTAGTTTCGTTAAAACAAACAACGAGTCCCAGGCTACGATCGACATACTGTCTATACTGAAATCGAATTTTATAGGAAATGCTTTTGAGATCATTGCAAATAAAAATGAAGCAGCAGTTAGAAACTTTTTAGATCTAAACTGGAAAGATGAGTTGCAAATTTCGACAAACACACTTGCTAAAATGTTAGAACTCTTTCCAAATGAGAATAGAATGGCACAAGTTAGTCGAATAGGCGTTAACCTAAAATACCTAATCCAGAACCTAAATAGATACAAAGAACGTTGTATAAGAATTGCAAAGGAAAATGGTATTGTAAGTCATAAATGCCCAGACCTTTTGAACCGAATTCTAATTATAGAGAGTACTTTAGCTTTGTGCCATTACCAAGAAGAATGCATCATCGAACCTTCATATTCAGCGAACTTACTTAAAATTATTCCAGAAAAAATAGTGTTAAACAACCTTTCGAGGATGGGAGGAATTTCATCGGTGGGTGAAATGCTAATAAGGATAAATTCCATCAAAAGTTTAGAAATTGAGAAAAGATTGAAACACATTACACGGCTACTTAAACTGTTTCAGAGAACCAATGACAGTGGAACATACTGGATCTCGCCAACACTTCAAAATACAGGGAATAGTCTGTCAGCTGGGAATGCCGGCATCCTTCATTATCTGATGGCTTTAATCCAAAAACCTGTTGAAAAAAAAGGTTACCATCTATTAATATAACTGTGAGATCAGCAATATAAGTTTCTGTTCAAAATAGACAAGGGGTAGCAAAAAGCTTGTTTTTAGAAAAGGCTTTGGCCTTAATTGAAGATGATACAACAAGACAATAGGCCAAATATAATGAGACCTGGACGAAAAAGAAAAAGTACCGAAATCAATTGTGTTTGAAGAATTTTCTCCTGATCCCACTATTTTCATAAACGAACTTAGTGGAAATATTGCCACAAATGAAGTTTCAAAAGATTGATACGAATTTTGTCATGCAGCTGACTTCAATTACTGTAACAACCATTATTATAGTTATGTTATGTTTTCGTGCAATTCCAGAATCGATGCGCACAGGTACCGAACAACTCCCATTTTTCAGGTTTGATGATGGGATTCAAACAAAGGAAATATGCACTTACGAAATTAAAAATGACAAACCGCTTCTTATTGTATTTTTCTCTCCAGAATGCGACTATTGTCATCAGCAAATTGAAAGAATGGCAGATAGTATTGAATTTCTAATGCCGTTTAGAATGTTGTTCTTAGCTGCTCCCAAATATGAAGCACAAAAAATAGTAAGGTTAATACCTGATCGACTGAAGACAAAGAACACAATTATAGGAATTGACGTTGATGATACTTATACTAAGGTATTCAAGGCAACTACATATCCCTACACAATAATGTATGATTCAAATCGACAATTTATGTCAATGCACATGGGGATTGCAAAGCTATCCTCACTTGTAAAAATATATAATCGAACAAAAAAAATAAAATACCATTGAGCTTCGGCATCTATTGATCGCGCATACACATGTTATAAGATTATATTCAACGAAATAAAAATTAATAGACTCCCCACATCTCTGATCTTGCAAAAACGCGAGGTTATTCCTTGCACCTATTGGATGACCTGACAAGTACTTTCACAATTGAGTAGCTACCAATGTGACCGGTGTGCGCAATTGAAAATGTGCACAAGCACTCGATTTTGCTCTCTAAATCGAAGGAAATTGCCGAAAATCCTATAAAGAGTAGGCATTAATTATTAAATCAAATTTTATGTTAACGAAAAAAGTTGTCTTGTCTGGCGCAGCAACATTGGCTGCTGTAGTAACTGTATTCGCAGCTGTAGATAAAAGAGCGCCTACTGGCCTTTATATTGCAACAGCCGGTAATACTTGCACCAGCGTAGCCACGCTTGGTATCTCCGCAAATATTCTGACCGTGAATAATACCTCATTTGGCACTCAGCAAGCGAGAATTACTACCGCATCTGGCGGAGGTTCAGCTTTAGTATGGGGTTCAAACAACTGTGCTACTGGTTCAAATGAAGTTTATTTCCATCTGTAGAAAATAAGAGGTGGCCCGAAATGGGCCACCTTTATCATCAATAACCAGCATTCTGCCTTAAATTAATATCGGAAATTAGTTCCGAAACTGGAATCGGCATGTATACTGAGTGATTTTTCCATAACGGTTTAAAAGGTTGAAGTACATCTTTAGCACGTCCTACCCTTATCAAATCAAGCCATCTATGGCCCCATTCACAAAAAAACTCTATTCTCCGTTGTGCAATTATTTCATTTAATAATTCATCGGCAGTTAAAAATGAATATAGAGGAAGACCTGCCCTATTTCGAATAAGATTGATATCAACAATTGCACCTTGAAAATCCCCACTTTTCCATTTTGCCTCCGCACGAAGAAGATGCTGTTCAGCAAGCCGCAGCAAAACAAAGTATTCGGTTACACTACCTGTTGCAGAAAAATTAGCCTTGCCAACTTTATATTTAAGTGGATAGAAATATTTGTTTCCAAGATAAACCGTCGTACCAACCCAGGCTTTATATCTTAAATCAATAGCTGTATCCATTCCTTTAATAAGATTATCTGTTAAGTAAACATATGGGATACCTTGGCGATTCACAGTAAAGTTATATCCTTCAGGAGTTGCATTGAAAGGACTTTGAATATTATTCAATGAACCCTGTAAAATGGATTCTTTATTATTTTTCAGGAATACATCGTTTGGATTAGAAACAAGTACAAAAAGGGAAGAATTGGAAATAACCGAAGTTGAATAAAAAATCGCCTTCTCGGAATCTCCAATTGACAAATACACCCGAGCTAAAAGAGCAGCAGCAGCCCATTTCGTAACTCGTATTCGTTCTTGTTTCGTAAAAGAATACGAAATTTCAGCGTTATCGTATGAATATAATAGATCGTCCAATATATTTTTAAATACGACACTCTTATTAATTTGGCTTGCAGATCGTTCCTTATTCCAGTCAGTAGATATTACATAAGGAATATTTTCGAAGTAATTTACCAGATAATAGTAACAAAATGCTCTTATGAATTTTGCTTCAGCAAGAAGTTTAGATTTGACACTCGCTTTTAATTCTTGACTATTCTCAATACCTTCTATGCAAGCATTTGTTTGATAGATAATATTATATCCTTGCCTCCAAAATGCATAGAGAGTTGCATTGTCCGGCAAAACGTTATTTGATTGGAATGCATTACCTGTAGGTTGATTAAAAAGGATTAATTCGTCTGACAATAAGCCACCCAACTCTGAAACCCTTCCACTACCGATGCTCATTCCTGTACCCGTATTTGTTAATAGGGAATAAACACCTAAAATTCCAGATGTAGCGGTGGCGCTATCCTGAAATACTTGCTCTGTAGGAATACTGCTGATCGGAGGATCTATCT
>QFQM01000259.1 GCA_003243255.1 Flavobacterium psychrophilum
AAATATGACTAATGCTTAAAAAACTTAAAACAGAAGTCGACCATTTTAAGAGTCAGTCGCATAACTTTAAGATCCTTGTGCTTACCAATATGGTATATGCATTGGTACAACCTGTTATCGATATTTTTGTAGCGGCCTACATTATGAGAAATTCTAACGATACATCTAAGGTTGTGATTTATCAGCTGGCTATCTATACCGGTATCCCAATCACATTTCTTATCAATGGCTATCTGTTAAAATACATTAATATAAGGAAATTGTATTCCCTTGGAATGATGCTGAGCGGGGTTTCAATGATAATTATGATGTCTCTCAAAACGCTCGATCTTGTAGGTATTGGGGTTGCCGGAATAACAATGGGTTTATCGTTTGGGCTTTACTGGTCGAACAGAGATTATCTGGCTATTTACACGACAAATGACAATAACCGTAACTATTATTACGGGCTTGAAACATTCATTTATACTATGATTGCCATTATCGTTCCTGCTACAATCGGATGGTTCATTCAATCTAAGACGGGAGAAACAGACAAGCATAATGCCTATGTTATAATAACCGCTGTAGTATTTATAATTACGCTAATCGCATCTGCAGTTTGTTTCAAAGGAAAGTTCGAAAACCCGATGCAAAAAAAATACATTTTTTTTAAGTTCCATCCACTATGGTATAAGCTTTTATCCCTGGCTATGTTTAAGGGGCTGGCTCAGGGCTTTTTGGTTACAGCACCTGCTATGTTAATATTTAAAATATTAGGAGAAGAAGGGGCATTAGGTAACGCGCAATCCATTGGTGCGGTATTAGCAGCTATAATAATCTATTTTATTGGTCGCTTTTCCAAACCTTCAGACAGACTCAAAACGTTTTCTGTCGGCCTCATATTATTTGCTGTTGGAGCCTGTTTAAATGGCATTATGTTCAATGAAACAAGTGTAATACTGTTCCTTCTGCTTTTACTCATAGCGAAGCCCTTAATGGATCTTGCCTACTATCCTATTCAGCTACGCGTTATTGATATTGTTTCCCATATTGAAAAGAGAGGTGAATTTGCCTATATACTTAACCATGAGGCAGGATTATATACAGGAAGACTTTTAGGAGCCGGAACCTTTCTGGTTTTGTATTACGCAATATCAGAAGATATCGCACTCAGATATGCTGTAGGCATCATTGCTCTTTTACAGTTATGCTCTATCTTTATAAGTAAGAACATAATTGCTCAGGGCAATAAGATAGAACCCGAAAAAGAGGATATAGAAGACACAAAGGTATTACAGGAAACTGCATCAAACATTGTTTAAAAAGAAAATAAAAAGCAAATGAATATTTTTTTCAGGCCACTGATTTGCCTAATCTTATTGTTCAGCCTACATATACAGGCTCAGGTTCAGCAGGAAAATATTTCCCGAATTAATCTAATGCCGGATATACCCCAACCATTTGAAATCATAGACTACACTAAACTGGCTCTTGATTTTGATAAAACAGTCTATGACTTTAATGCAAAAGGAGAGTTTTGGCCTTTAGTATGGATTGACAAATCCCATAAAAATTATCCTCAGGATGTTGTTGGCTTATATACAGCCATGGGCGATGTCCGTCAGGGGCCTAACAATAATAAAGGTATGTTCCATGAAGCTCTGGCTACTATGGGAGCAACATTAGGAGCCTCTCTTGTAGGTATTGATAAAACCAGTCAAAAAGGTAATAACTATGTTGGCATGCTCAAAAACTACTTTAATAAGGAGACCGGATGGGACATAATGATGAACAATACCTGCCCTGAAGTTGCCCTGCTTGGAGGAGGATATGGACGCGACTGGTGGTATGATGTATATCCCAATGTATTATTCTATGCTATCTATGATAAATACCCTCATCAACCGGGCTTCGAAGAAATTGCAAGAACCATTGCAGATAAGTTTTATGACGCTGATGTAATCCTTAATGGCAATTACAACTATTCCTATTTTGATTACGGAAAAATGGTGCCGATGAGAAATAATATATGCCTACAGCCGGATGCAGCTGCAGGACATGCATGGGTTTTGTATGCTGCTTACAAAAAATTTGGAGATGAAAAATACCTGAAAGGTGCCCTATCCGCGTTATCTGCTTTGCAATCACAACCAGAAAATCCAACCTATGAATTACTTATGCCATTCGGTGCTTACCTTTCAGCAAGAATAAATGCTGAACAGGGAAAAAACTATGATACAAATAAAATGCTCACATGGAGTTTTGACGGCACGGCAATCTGTCGTGAAGGTTGGGGTGTACTTACGGGAAACTGGAATGGTTTTGATATATCGGGGATTGTAGGCAGTACAGTAGATCATGGGGGCTACGGTTTCCTTATGAATACCTACGATGCCGCATGGCCATTGGTGCCTATGGTGCGATATAATCAATCTTATGCTGATGCGATTGGGAAATGGATGCTGAACGCTGCCAATGCATCACGATTCTTTTATCCGCAGTATATGCCGGATAATCACGAGACCATACCTCAACAAGCGACAGTAGGTAAAAATGTAATTGCTTACGAAGGTATAATTAAGAAATCAAATCTTTCCGAATACCAATCCATTGAGGCGCCTGTTGCCCAGGGTGATGGACCTTTATGGGTAGCCGGAAAAAATCCCCCTGAATCACAATTAAGCGTTTATGGCAGTGGTCATGTGGGAATATTTGGTAGCATAATTAAAAAAACGAACGTAGAAGGTATTCTTCAGCTAGATTTATTGGCTACAGATTTCTTTGCAGATAAAGCCTATCCTACTTACCTATACTATAATCCTTATGAACAGGAACAAACGATAAAAGTGAAGGGTGTTAAAGGCAAAAAAACAGATTTGTATGACACCGTTTCAGGCAAATTTCTTGCGAGAAATATTTCGTCATCAGCCGAAATTGTTCTAAAAGCGAAATCTTCTGTTATTATTGTGATGGTACCTGCTAAAGGAAAAGTCACAACTATTGGTTCTAAGAAGCTTGTTAACAATATTGTTATTGATTATAATTCTTCTAAATAAATTGTAAGATTCCACAAAAAGGGACACCTCTTTGAGAATTTAGAGTTGTCCCTTTTTAATTGACTTTTTGGTCTCAAAATTTAATTTGAAAATCTACTTTTCAAAAATAATTGAAATTTGTAACTCTTTATTTTATGAAATGTCCCTTTAAAGAATTTAATCCTTCCTCATAAATACCCTGAAAAAGCGCTGTTGCTTCAGCATCAGAAACATTGACAGGAGTAAATTTTCCGGACCACTCTATTCTAGCACCATTACCATCATTTTTACTTAATACCTTTAATGTTGAATAATATTCTTTTACAGGAAAAGGAGCCTGTAAAATGTGATAAGTATAACTTTTTTCATTTTCGTCAAAGTCTATTAATCGTTCAACACCAGTAATAAAGTTCACACAGAATCGGGGAGATAAATATCAGTTGAGTATCCAACGGTTTTTAAAACTCCTGAACCGTAGGCCTCATTACTATTTCATTGATATCAACATCAGCCGGCTGTTCTATCGCAAAAGCAATTGCCCTTGCTACCGAAGAGGCCGGAATAGCCAATTCGTAAAACTGGTTTACCCCTACAGAACTTTCTTTGTGATTAGTACTGTTCTTTAATTCTGACTCTATGGCTCCGGGCTCTATTGTTGTAACACGAATGCTACCTCCTACTTCATGCCTTAAACCTTCGCTAATAGCTCTTACTGCAAACTTAGTCCCGCTATATACTGTACCTCCGGGGCTAAAGACTTTAATCCCGGCAACAGAACCCAGATTAATAAAATGACCTGAATTTTGTTTTTGAAACTCTGGTAATGCAGCGGCAATTCCATATAAAACACCGCGGATATTAATATCAATCATGTTATCCCATTCTTCGGTTCTTATGTCAGACATGGGCACTATAGGCATTATACCTGCATTATTAATAATCACATCTATTTTACCATACTCAGACAATGCCTTATCGACTAAAGCCTGAACCTGATCTTTTTTAGTTACATCAGTTTGCAGATAGACTGCACTACCACCTTTAGATGATATCTCATCTACTATTTTTTCAAGAAGGTCATTTCGTCTGGCACCAAGTACAACTTTTGCTCCTCTTTCCGTCAGATGTTTTGCTGTAGCTTTACCCAGACCACTGCTGGCTCCTGTAATTACAACAACTTTATTAATTATATTGTTTTCCATTTTTCAATTAAGATTTTTGATTTTATAGTATTTATTTAAAATATACCGTTTTCTTATTTACGAATTCCTGGATTCCTTCAGCAGAAAGCTCACGCCCATAACCGGACGATTTTACCCCTCCAAAAGGAAGCCTTGGATCGCTTTTCACTCTTTCATTTATAAATACTGAACCCTGTTCTAATTTTGGGATAAAGCTTTTGGCTCTATCAAAATCTTCAGTAAATAAAGAAACACCCAAACCATAAACGCTGTCATTAACCAGTGCTACAGCTTCCTCATCCGTTTCAAAAATTGTTATACCAATTACAGGCCCAAAGGTCTCATCAGTAAACACAGACATTTGTGAAGTAACATTTCCCACAACCGTAGGTTCCAAGTAAGCTTTGTCCCTTTTACCGCCCACTAATACTTTCGCACCCTGCTTAACCGACTCCTGCACCAACTCTTCAAGTTCCTGCGCTAAATCTTCTCTGGACATAGTACCTATATAAGTATCTTTATCCATTGGGTCTCCACTTTTAAGGGCCTTTACAGCAGCTACAAATTTTTCAGTAAACTCTTCTGCTATAGCTTTATGCAACAGCAATCGTTTACCTGCAATACAGCTTTGTCCGGTATTCTGAAAACGCGATTCTACACATGTTTTTACCGATGCATCAATATCTGCGTCGTCAAGAACTACTAAGGCATTACTTCCACCAAGTTCAAGTACTGTTTTTTTAATTTCACTACCTGCAATAGATGCTACTGAGCTACCTGCACCATTACTTCCCGTCAGGGCAGCAGCTTTAACTCTTCTGTCTCTAAGAATACCTTCTACTTCACCACTCCTTACAGGCAGATTGGTAAAACAGCCTTTCGGGAAGCCGGCACGTTCAAATACTTTTTGAATGTTTTCTGCACACTGCATAACATTACTCGCATGCTTAAGGATGCCAACATTACCTGCCATAAGTGCGGGTACGGCAAATCGAAACACCTGCCATAAAGGATAATTCCACGGCATTACAGCAAGTATAACCCCTAAAGGCTCATTCGTTACATAGCTTTCCTTAGCTTCTGTAGCAACTGTCCTGTCTGTTAACTGGCTTTCTGCATTTTCAGCATAATATTCGCATAGCCATGCGCATTTTTCAACTTCATCGAGAGCCAGAGTAATAGGCTTACCCATCTCGGCTGTTATTGCTTCTGCATATTCTAGCCTGTTATTTCTTAGTTCTTTTGCAGCAAGCAACATTAGTTTGCTTCTTTCCTTAAAAGAAAGCTGTCTCCATGAACGAAATGTATTATCAGCCGTCTCGATGGCTTTATCGATCTCGTCCCTACTTAATTCCTTTATTTTAAATACCTCCTTTTGGGTATATGGATTCACAGACTTTATCATCGGTATAGGATTTAATAGTTATATAATATTTATTGAAAACCGGGCTTTCTTTTATTGTAAAAAGCTTTTACCTGAATAAGCCCGGTTTCATAGTCAGTTATGCTTCTAAAAGCTTAACCATTTTCTCTCCTACTCCTTTGGCTGATGCAGGATTCTGTCCTGTAACAAGATTACCATCAGTAATACTCATAGGTCCCCAAGGTGCTACCGTATGATATATTGCCCCCTGATTTGTAAGCGCTGTCTGTAAATCGAATGGTACATCCGGTCTTGCATAATTATCTTCTTCGGCTGTTGTAAAAGAAGAAATGTTTTTGCCATC
>QFQM01000260.1 GCA_003243255.1 Flavobacterium psychrophilum
TTAAAAAACAATAGGCAGATATATAAATGTGGAATTGGGAAACAAAATGTACAAGCAGTTGATAAAAACAAAACCGGCTCCATTGAGAAGCCGGATAATAAGATAAACTGTTAAAAATAAATCTCTTTTTACAACATGGTAGCAGATAACTATTACTGCTTACAGGAACTATAATCGGTTGCTAACTGTACATAGCCCTTTTCATTATTCAGATCATAGCCAGTCTTATCCAGCGCAGCCAAAACAGTAGGACAATCCTTGAAGTATTCCTTCATCATCTCAGGCTTCTTCTTTTGCCAGTCCTTTCCCTGGTTAGCCAGCTCAGCCTCGCCGGGGCGCGCAAACAAAATGGCATTGGTAGGTTCATCACCATAAGTATCCTTAAATACCTTTATCTTCTCACTATTGTAAATTACCTCCAACATATAATCACGCGTCTTCAACAAGTCCATGCTCAAAGCACCAACCTGCGCCATATTGGGTTTGAATTTATGACTCTCGAATATCCGCTTATTGAAGCAAAGCACTTTTACATCACTATACTTGAAAGTCTTTCGCACGGTTTTGCCTTTCTCATTCGTATACTCAAAGATTACTTTATTGGGATTGTCAAGACTAACAATACCACCACTCAATTTCTTGATAATATGTTTCCCCTTTAAAGTATCTCCCTTCTCCAGTACCAGCCATCCCTCCGAGCTTTTCTCTGCACCGCCAAAAATAGATTTGACATCGCCAGAAGTAGAATCAGGGCTTATCTTGGGCGCATTGATAGAACTGTAATAAGCAGATGCTTCCGTCAGGTAAGGTTTACGATCATTATATTCTATTCTGTTTCCTAAAAATTTGGTGCCATTCTCATACAGGAAATCGAGCGATTGACGCAACTTCACTGTATCATAAGCGAGGTAATACAGGAAAGCCAGTGTATAATTACCCGCTACCTTAATGTCCTTAGGGTCATAACCCTTTGGAAATTCCTTGTTGATGAAACTGGTCACTTCAGCTTCATAAGGAACGATAAACTCCTTATAATTAGTTGTGGCCTTCTTATTTAAATCAGCAACCAGGCGGCTGTTGAGCGAATCGAAGAATACGAGTTCAGGATATTTCTTTGCCGCCCGGTACACACTGGGTAATGTAATTGTCCGGCTCCTGAAACTATTCATATAAGTATCCTCAGCGCGTCCGGCTATTTTCTTTAAAGCCTGGAACAATAAAGTGTAGCTCTCTACCGCTTTAGGATTAGCCAGCTGATTAGTAAAGTCATTCTTGATGAACTTATTTACTTCCTGCTGAACCATTTCCGAAAGATTTATATCCTTCAATAAATACAACTCGTTCTTTCCATTCATAACCGCCAGCTTTGCTGTACCTGTTAGGTTATAGGTATTGTTACCAAAACTACCGGCGTTGATCACAGAAGCAGAAAAGCTATTCACGATGATAACCACAGCCAGGTCAGGATTCTTATTCCACTGAGACTCTATACCAGCCTTTGAAAACTCTCTGGCAATACTCATCCGGAAAGAATCGATATTGGGACCATTATCCTTCTCATCCTTACTAAATCCCCGTGGTTTAGACTTCACCGGAAACAAACTATTCAAAAGCCCCTCATCGATGTCAGGAACATAAATAATACTCTTATGATCACTAAAGCGCTGGTCTTGCGCATACCGGTAAATCGAAACAGAAAACTCCGGGTATTGAACCGTTTGAGAATAAGAGAAAGGAGAAATAAAAAAACATACATACAAAAAGAGCAGGGTGAAGCTCCATTTCATAGAATCAGATTTTGATTAATAATGCACAAAATTAGACGATTACCCGGTTCTTGCAAGAGGGTACTCATAACAGTTATATCACATGTATTTATCCTCCAGGTCGTGCATGTTAGCATTGGGTTGGACGCTCCGAGCTGTCCATTCAGGGCAGCAAAGGCAACGCCAAACAATAAAGAAAAGCTTGTTTTAGCCTTAGCCGGCCGCTAACAGGCGTTAGTGGACTATCTTTTTCACTAACCACATATTATATATGATTGACAGCTACTTACATCCATTTTGGCACCTGTTTTATCCACCGGATAACAAATTAATAACAAAAGAAGTTAATTAAACGATTGTTTAATTTAAACGTTTGTTTAATTTTGTGGCAGAATTAAAGCATTGCCAAATGAGTTCAGTAGAAAAAGTAGATAAACGGGAACATATCCTGGTAGTAGCAGAAGAATTGTTTGCAGAGAAAGGATTTGATGGCACATCCGTACGGGACATAGCACAATTAGCCGGTGTAAACCTGGCGATGATCTCATACTATTTCGGATCGAAGGAAAACCTTTTAAAAGAATTAATAGAATATAGGTTCAGCGATTCTATATCGGCACTGGAAAAGAAGACAAATGATCAATTGCAAACGCCCTGGGAAAAGATAGAATGGATAATTGACTTTTATGTAGAACGGATTATCAATAACCGTCGCTTTCACAGCATTATGGGCCAGGAATATAACACAGGGCGTTCGCAGGAGATCAAAGAACTCATCACCAATATCAAAATGCAGAACCTGGAGCGCATCAAGAAGATCATTGCAGAAGGACAGCGCAAGCAGGCATTTCGCAAAGTAGATGTGGAAATGACACTGGCCACCATGATGGGCACCATTACACAGGTTATCAACGCCAAAAAGCTCTATTGTGTACTCCTGAAAATCGACAACACCGACGAAGTAGAATACGAGAAAAAAGTAACCCAAAGACTAAAAGCACATCTAAAAGACCTATTACGGGCACACCTGATAGGAGAATAATACTAAAAGAATTATAGTTATGGAAACGCAAGCAACCACCCCAACACCAAAAAAGAAAAAGTCACCAATACGGCTTGTCATAATATTAATAGTACTGATCGTTGCAGGCTACTTTGGCTACACAAAAGTGAAATTTGCACTGGGCCACGAGAGCACAGACAATGCCCAGGTAGAAACACAACTCATCCCTGTATTACCACGCGTCGCCGGTTATGTTAAAAGCATAGTGGTAAATGACTACGACTCCGTAAAAGCAGGTCAGCTGCTGGTAGAGCTGGATGATGCAGAGCTGCAAACCCAGTTGCTCCAATTGGAGGCCGATTACCAGGCAGCACAGGCCGACCTCAGCAATGCCAAAGCCTCTCTCAATAATGCCCTGGTATCACTCCGCGTAAACAAAGGAGACATTGATATCAACCAGGTGAAACTGGAAAAAGCACAAAAAGACTACACACGCAATAAGAACCTCTTTTCAGAAGCAGCCGTTACACAAAAACAGCTCGACGATGCCAGGTACGATTACGAAACCCTGGTAAAAGAGCTCGACAATAGCCACAACGATCTGGCCAGCGCAGAAAGCCGCATCAGCGTATTACAGGCAGCCGTACAAAAAGCAGCCGCCAATATAGAAGTAAAGAAAGCACAGATCGATCAGCAGAAACTGAAACTCTCCTACACAAAGATCTATGCACCGCAGGCAGGTAAAATTGGCAAGAAGAACATCTCTTTAGGACAATACGTACAGTCAGGAGCCCCCTTGTTCACCATCGTGAACGATACTACTTACTGGATTGTGGCCAACTTCAAAGAGAACCAGATCACGAAGTTACATCCCGGCATGCCCGTCGACATCGAAGTAGATGCCTACCCCGACCTGAAGTTGAAAGGATCAGTAGAAAGCCTGAGCGATGCTACCGGAGCACGGTTTGCCCTGCTGCCACCGGATAACTCCAGCGGCAACTTCGTAAAAGTAACACAGCGTATACCCGTTAAGATCGCTATTAACGATATGACCCAATACAAAGAAATATTAAGAGCAGGACTCAGCGTCTTTGTAAGCGTTCCACTGAATTAACGATCATAGGCCGATAACCTTCAGCCATCGAGTTGAAGAAACGACGTTCACTTTTAGTAAAGAATGACGTAACGGTATTGTCTGTTCACGACTGCCGGTTACCCATTCATGATTAATAAAAACAGTATGTCCAGTCCAAAAGGATTTGCCAAATTTATAATAGTACTCACCACCGTAACGGCCGCCGTTATGGAACTGATAGATACGTCTATCGTCAATGTGGGATTGAGCGAGATGGCTGGCAGCCTGGGCGTAAACATTGAAGACGTAAGCTGGGTGATCACAGCCTACGCCATTGCCAATGTGATCATCATACCCATGACAGGCTGGTTGGCCGAATACTTTGGCCGCAAGAATTATTACATCGTATCCATGATCATTTTCACCGCGGCATCATACATGTGCGGACAATCAACAAGCCTCGTGGAATTGATCATCTGGCGTTTTATACAAGGTATCGGTGGAGGCGCCTTACTCTCCACTTCACAGGCCATCCTCTTTGATGCCTTTAAACCCGAAGACCGGCCCATGGCATCAGGCCTATTCGGGATGGGATTGATATTAGGCCCCACCCTCGGACCCACCGTAGGCGGTTACCTGATAGAACACTTTTCATGGCCCTGGATGTTCCTCGTGAACCTGCCGGTAGGCATAATAGCCACCATTCTGGCTATGGTATTCATAGATAAAAAAGATGGCGAAGGCAAGAAGAAAGACCAGATGTCGATAGACTATATGGGGATAGCTTTATTAATGGTAGGCATTGGCTGTCTGCAGTTCGTATTGGAAAGAGGAGAATCGGAAGATTGGTTTAGCAGTGATGCTATCAAGATCTGTGCGGTGCTGGCAGCAATAGGCGTGATCGGATTTATTGTATGGGAGTTAAAGACATCAACACCAGTAGTGAACTTGCGTGTAATGAAAAAGCGGACCTATGCGTTCACTACTGTTTTTACCTTTGTTGCTGGTCTGGGCCTCTTCACCTCTGTGTTTGTATATCCGGTACTGGCACAGCGTGTATTGGGATATACAGCCCTCGAAACAGGTTTATCCCTGTTGCCACCAACATTGGCAGGCGTAGTCATGATGCCGATCATTGGCCGCATGATGAGTAAAGGCGTGTCCCCCATACCATTTATCATTGTAGGTTTTATCCTGTTTGCCATCTATTGTTGGACGAGTGCCGGCGTCAGCCCCGACGTAGGGCGCTGGGCCTTCTTCCTGCCATTGCTAATCCGGGCCTTTGGTATTTCCATGTCCCAGTTGCCACTCATTAACCAGGCAGTAGCTGGTTTGCCACCCAAAGATTATGCAGCAGGAATCTCTCTCAACAACATGATACGCCAGATCGGAGGAGCTTTCGGTATTGCCCTGGCCAACAACTTTATCAGCCAGCGATATGCACAGCACCGAAACGATATGGTAGCTAACACCTACGATGGCGCACCGGCCTTTACAGAAAGAGTAACCGCTATCACCAACAACATGATCGCGCAAACTGGTGACGCTGCCACCGCTACAGCAAAAGCACATAAAATAATCGACCTCGCGGTAGACAAACAGGCTTATTACCTCGCCTACCTCGACACCTTCAGGCTGATTGGAATATTCTTTCTGTTGGTTCTTCCGCTGGTAGTATTCCTGCGGGTAAAAAAGAAACCGGCTCAGCAAGATGCCCAGGCAGTCAAAGAAGCAATGGAAGCAGCCCATTAACCCGAATAGACAGAAACAACCATGAAGAAGAGCATAAACATAGAAAGAAGTATGAAACGAATAATAGGTGGGGCCTTATTGGTGCTGCTTATGCAAACAGCAACAGCACAGGAAACGCCCATAAAAGACGAACAGTTAAAAACATTGATACAGGCTGCGGTGACCAACTATCCCCGCATTAAAGAACTGGAAGAGCAGCTCAAAGCCGATGATGTAAAGAAAGAGATCATCAAAGCAGGCTATTTACCCAATGCAAGCGCAGACATTAACTACACGTTCATAGCACCGTCTCCCAAGGTAGAGTTTGAGACACCGGC
>QFQM01000261.1 GCA_003243255.1 Flavobacterium psychrophilum
GAAAGTCAAAACTCATGATGATATTATTGACTTGGCTAATGTAGATTATGCAAATAATGTGAGAATTTCACATTTACTACTGCATAGATTTGGTTTGGATATTAATAATATATCTGAAGAAAAGTTAGCTAAGTATGGATTTAATAAACAATCCAAACTAACTGCACAACATGTTGATAAGTTGCAAGATCTACTTATAGATATTAAAGATGATGTATTAGCAGTTGCAGCAAAGGAAAGAGACTCATACCTTCAATATCTGGAAAGTATGGGGATATTCTCAGAAGGAAATACATCAATTGTTGATATTGGATATGCTGGAACTATGCAGCAGTCATTGCACCAGTTATCCCCAAATAATAAAAACATCGGCGGATATTATTTAATTACTTTCAGGACTGCTCTGAAACGAGTCGCTGAAAATGGATTAAATATAAAGGGCTATTTAGCTGAGTTCATTGATCGACATGATACCTATCATAACTTCTGCCGCCATGTTCCTCTGTATGAAACTTTATTTAGTTGCTCAGACACAACATTCGTGCGAATGACCAAAGACTGGAGAGGGAAATTAACACCAGTATTTATGGCTCATTCTCCAGTTGAAGATATACGAGAACATGTTGTTGAAGAAATTCAACAAGGCGCTATCAATTATGTGGCTGAAGTTACAAATATATTACATACTAAACTAAAAGATATTGATATTGAACCTAATAAGACGCTTCGTAATTTAGATATTTACTTTACGAAGCCTCATCCGCGAGATGCCAGGATATTATCTGGAGTTATGTTTGAAGATGCTTATGGTGGTACTCAATATAAAACTATTCTTCCTGCAATAGAGAACATTAAATTAGAGTGTGTTTGGAAGCAGGGAAGAGAGGCGTTATTAAACGATTTAAATCAAAGTGCTGGAGCTTCTGTCGCGGTTGAAAAAGAAAACGTTAAAAAAACATCGGTTGAAATTCAAGTAGAAGGAAATGTTGCTGCTCCAAATGGGCGTTTAAAGAAAAAAATCATTTATTGGATTATGACGAAAACCTTAAATGAGCGTAAAAAGAAAAAATTTATAAAAAATCCTTATCTTTTCTTTGCTGATTCCAAAAATGGATTTATCAAAAGAATTGGAAAAGGGTATATGAGTTAACAGTTTTTGATTTTCTAAATGGAATGTCGTTTGACATTCCATTTTTTTTTGCAGATAAAATTTTGTAGATTTGAACTAATCATCTCAATGCATAACCAGGAGGCTTTATGGCTATCTCGCGTCGCCGATTTTTCGGTTGGTTAATTCCATCAACAGTTTTTGGTGTGAGTATTAATTCTAAACTTCTGGCAAATGAAAAAATTCCACAAGGTATCCATGACGGCCCAAAGTTTCTATGCCTGGATTCTCGTCCAATGATGTTGATACCGGGCAACATTCTATAAATGATAGCTCTGCATTGAGAGTTGAACTTTCAGATCCAGATGGAGTTAAAAAATATCCTCAAATTCAACTTTCTAGATGGAGGGATAGTTTCGATATTAGAGGGTGGGGAGCTGTTTCCAGAGATGATTTGACTTGCGATAGTTTCTTCATAGATGCGGAAAAATTTGGCGTGCCTATCTATGTACCACCAGGAAAATGGCGTTTATCTACACCAATGATCCTGGATCCTAAAGCACGCTATTATGGCCCCGGAATTTTAGTTTTTGATAATGCAGAATGGTGGCGGCGTGGAGGTTCATCAGGCGATGAAAATATAGCAGAGCGGTATACGTTATTTTATGAATATAATGCGAAAAATGACGTGTCTATAACATTTGATGGTAAAAGTGTACCATATATTTGGATTGATGAAAGAACTATTCAGGCACCAGGTTCAAAACCAGATGTAGCTGTAAGGATAAATATCAAAAATGGATTCTTAAGGTTGGGGCCTATAGCTGAATCTATTCGTTCATTTAATGTTTTTGGCACAGCAGCAAGTGGCTCAAGTATTAATCCAGTGCTAATAAAGGCAGGTCAAGTACCAATTGGATATGATAACACTTCCTTCGGTTCACGAGCATTATTAAGTGTTGAACATGGTTCTAATAACACAGCTTTTGGTTCTAAATGTCTTCTTAGTAATAAATTAGGAGATAATAACACAGCCGTTGGTTTTCAAGCCCTGTATCGTGCGGTAAATATTTTAAATACAGCAGTTGGCTCCATCTCGGGCGAGTGGTTAACAAAAGGAAGTCACAACTCTTTATATGGAGCTAGCTCAGGTAAGAAATTGACAGTGGGGAGCTTTAACGTAGCTGTTGGATTTGATGCTATGGGGGAAAGTTCTGGAACAAATTATTCTGTTGCTATAGGTTACAGGGCAAACGCAAATACTGATGATAAATCTCAGAATAATTCTGTATATATTGGAGCATTTGCTGGTGATTACAATATAGGTTCTAGCAATTCATTTGTAGGTTATAGAGCGGGTAACTGTATCGATGCTGCAAAAAAAATAGGCGCTGGTACAGGGCATGATAATGTTGGTTTAGGTATGTTCGCTTTAAAAAGGAACCTTGAAGGTTCAGAAAACGCCGTTCTTGGGGCGGGAGCCGCGGCGTCATCTTCAAGAGTCCAGGCAACAGTGGCGATCGGGTATGGTGCTGCTGGAGCATCTCCATCAGTTGGAGATTATTCGACGGCTGTAGGCCATTCTAGCTTATTTAATTCAGAAGGAGGCCATAATGCAGCATTAGGATATCAAGCATTGTTTAACACTATAAAAGGGCAAGGAAATGTTGCGATAGGTAACCATGCTTTGCTGAACAATATCAGTGGTGATAATAATACTTCTATAGGTTTTAACTCTGGTCGGATAAGCATTTCAGGTGATAAAACTGTTCAATTTAATAACTCGACTACAATCGGCAACGATTCAAAAGTATCGGATAGCAATCAGGTACAATTGGGTAACAGTTCCACTACAACTTATGTATATGGCACTGTGCAGAACCGTTCAGATGCACGTGATAAAGCAGACATAAGAGATACTGAATTAGGCATCGAATTTATACTTGGTCTTCGCGCTGTAGATGGGCGTTGGGACTTACGTGATGATTATATCGAAACTATAGAAAAGAAAAGAAAGGTAGCAATACCTTTAAACGGTTCTGAAGGACCAATTAGTCGCGAAGAAAAATATATCGATAAGGTTATTAGGCATACGCCTGATGGAACTCATAAGCGAAAACGTTTTCACCATTGGTTTATTGCTCAGGAAGTACAAAAACTTTGTGATTCACTTAACGTTGAGTTTGGTGGGCTTCAACATCATCAGGTCAATGGTGGTGAAGATGTATATACATTGGGTTATGATGAGTTCATTCCTCCTGTTGTGAAGGCCGTTCAGTCATGTTGGAAGAGGATGGATGAAATTGAGTCTAGACTAAAGGTGCTAGAGGAGAAACAATAGTTCTCTTATATTTGATTTTAAATCAGCAGAATTGTTATTTCTACCTTGTGTTCTTTTAGGCACAAGGTAGTTTTTATTAAGGGTTTGATATGGCAATCAGTTAAAAAGGATCTAAAACTTATTTTTTTTACTTTCTATTTTATGCATCGGGAAGCACTCTGGACCATTTTACACCCTCTCTTGCTAGCTTTGCGGGTACTCCAACATATATTGAATTTTTACGTTTTAGCACCCCACTAACAACTGAGCGCGAACCAATTACACATCCTTGGGGAATGCAAGCACCTTTGTTAAGAGTAACACCTTCAGCTATCCATACATTATTCCCAATGTTAACATCTTTCGCTTCATTAATTCTTAACCCAGATTCGATGTCATAAATTGGATGCTCATCAGAGTTGCGTATATAAATTCCGCTTGAAAACATACAATCATCACCAATTTGTACTTTCTTTCCTTCCATGGCAAAAATATATGCTGCCACACTTGTAACTCTACATCCAACAACCAAAGCAGAACCTTTTTGTCGAAGATGAATAGCACCTCTAAGATTAGAGTTATTTCCAATTATTAATTTGTTTTGTTCACCTAATATATTAATTGTTATATTTCGTAGAGTTACTCCATCGGCAATCTCAATCTGATGGCCCGAACCGTTAATATTAAGCACAACCCCATGTCCAAAATTAACATTATTACCAATCTTAATATTATTGCCTGACGAATGTGCTTCAAACGGGTTTGACATCATTTTTCCTTATGGGTCCGACAGGTTTGATATGAGTTGTTGTAAAGATATTAAATATTTCAAAGGATGTCTAATACAATTCCTTTGTATAGATAGGTGTTGTTACTGTAAGGATTTAAGAATCATCTTTACTATGATTTTTTTAAGTGTTTGATTTTTTTATCTAAATATTTATGTTGGCAATGTCAGTTGGCCTAATGCGCTGATAATTCTGTAGTGCAATAAAATTTTGGGAGGCGGTATCCATTACTTAAGCGATTTGCTTGCGATTGACTCAAGAACGCTGTTTTTGATTTCTTTTCGTGACTCGTTTAGTTGAATTTTATCCCCATAATACACCGCATTAATCTGGGTGTTCTCCAGCAAATATCCACGGAATTTCTTAAACAACTTCATATCCGGCTTGAAGTCCGCCGTCCAGAACTGGTGCAAATGCCCTTGATACGTCATCCCCTTGATGTCGTACAGGGCATTGCCCATCACCTTCAGCGGTTTGTTATGCACCAGCGCTGAAATCCCCGCCGTACTGTTAATCGTCACCACTGCTTTGGCATGTGTCAGCAATTCTGGCATCGGTAAATCGTGCACGTAAATCACACGGCTGGCCACGCCATACTTCTTACCTAACTGTTTAATCAACGGCCCATACAGGCGGTGCCCACGATCCATTGGATGGTGTTTGATCACCAGCACGTGGCTCATCGGCGCTTTGCGTGCGAACGAGAAGATCACGTCGTTGATATAGTCGCGCACATCAGTATAAGGGCTGTGGTTTCTAATTTGGCTGTCGTTATAGACCTGCAAAATGGCCAGGTAGTAGCGCTGATCGAGCGTTGTTTGCAGGGTATCCAGTACGCCACGTTGCTTCCAGCCATACCATTGCTTACGCCACCACGCGCGCACCCAGCATTTTGCCTCATACCACGGTGAGAACGATTTATGGTGGCGATAATGCGTGAATTCGTGACGATAGCGCCAGCCAACCAGGTAATACCATGTCGCATGGATATAGCGACGGACTGAGGAGGGTTTTAGTGGCTGGATTTGAGCAGGTGCGGCATCCGGCAAGCTGCGATAAAAATCAGGGTCACGGGGCAGGGGGGAGAAGGCGTTAACGCCGCCTTCTTCCACTGTAATAAAGTGAGGACGCAGATAACCTTCCTCGAAGGCCAGGAAGCGAATGCCCTTTGCTTTAGCCCAGGCGTGCGCCGCCCTGTGCAATGGACGGCAGTCGCCGAAGCACAAGATGGTATCGAACGGATAATCCTTCCAGGTCTCTTTCAACCAGGCGGGGAATTCCTTCGGTGTCTGGGTATAAGTCAGGTAATGGCGGTTACGGCAATAAAACCTGTCGCCGCCATTAAAAACGACGTTTACCGCTTCGCGTTCCAGCGTTTCCAGCCAGTTCGCGACATCATTGAAGAAAGGCCCCATCGGTCCTTGCAACAGCAGGTATTTTTTCCCTGCAAGCAATCTCTTAACGGTATTGTTTTGCATCATCTTCCATGTATCCAGAGTTAACGCTAACCAAAGCGAACTTTATAAAACATCAATAACTTGCGGTACTGCCTGGCTAATCGGCCAATATTCTTTTTCGTTATTTTCATTGCACCGCGAGGGGCGGCGCTTAGCCAAAGTGCTGCTTCTTCTGCCAGCATCGGTTCCAGCCTCTGCGGATGGATATACGTCGGATACGCAATAA
>QFQM01000262.1 GCA_003243255.1 Flavobacterium psychrophilum
TACGCATAACCATACGTCCGTCAGCATCCTCAGCCTCATCATTATATTGTGGAAGCACTTCTTTTACATTAAGTGCATTCTTTTCTGACTGAGAGAAAAGGTGAGAGCTGTATCTCGGTTGTGTCTTGTCTGTATAATCAGTAATCCACTGTGCAAGAGTAGCTTTTCCTCCTTCTTTTACGATAAGGCGAAGGATCTTTCTTGCAATAACCAACAGGTCTTTTCTTATTGGTTCTTTGATTGCTGATAACTCAGTCACATATTTATCAATAAAAACTTTATTTGGACTTTGAGCAGCGATACTGTTAAGTAAAGCTACAAGTTCTTTTTGTTCTTCTTTTATTGGGTTCACGTATGCTGACCATGCTGCTTTTTTACCTTCAAGAACTTCTTTTTTGATCTGTTCCTCAAGACCATCAAGTTCTTCAGCTGTAGCCATGCTGTTTTCAAGCATCCATTTTTTCATTTGTGCCACACAGTCATATTCCGCTTCCCATGCAAGACGGTCAGCATTTTTATAACGCTCGTGAGAACCTGAAGTAGAGTGACCCTGAGGTTGTGTCAGTTGGTATACGTGAATAAGTACCGGTACATGTTCTGTACGTGCTATTTCAGCAGCTTTTTCATAAGCAGCAATCAGTTCAGGATAATCCCAGCCTTTTACCTTTATGATCTCGTAACCTTTACCATTCTCATCCCTCTGAAAACCTTTCAGGATTTCTGAGA
The DNA here is from genome assembly GCA_003243255.1 of Flavobacterium psychrophilum. The sequence goes on from QFQM01000262.1 coordinate 727, forward strand.
TGTTTTCTTTGGTAGTCTGGTAGCGTGCGTGAACAGAAATTCCGTATTCATCATCCCATACGCTCATTACCATCGGTACCTGTAATACACCGGCAGCATTTATAGTTTCGAAAAACAAACCTTCAGAAGTACTGGCATTACCTATAGTACCCCATGCGATCTCATTTCCGTTGATTGAGAAATTGGTTTTGTTTTCAATACCAGTAACGTTTCGGTATATTTTAGATGCCTGTGCCAGACCAAGAAGTCTTGGCATTTGTCCGGCAGTAGGAGAGATGTCAGAACTTGAATTCTTCTGTAACGTAAGGTTTTTCCAGTTACCATTCTCGTCAAGACTGTGGGTTGCAAAGTGCCCGCCCATCTGTCTTCCTGCAGACATAGGGTCGTGATTCAGGTCGCTATGACCGTATAATCCGGCAAAGAATTGTTGTATGTTCAGTTGGCCAATAGCCATCATGAAAGTCTGATCCCTATAATAGCCTGAACGGAAGTCTCCGTTCTTAAAGGCTTTAGCCATAGCAAGCTGTGGTACTTCTTTTCCATCACCAAATATTCCAAATTTGGCTTTTCCGGTAAGTACTTCACGGCGTCCCAAAAGGCTACACTCTCTGCTGGTTACAGCAATTCTATAGTCGTTCAGTACTTCAGTTTTGAAGTCTTCAAATGAAATCGATTTTTTTGTTTCTGTATCTGTCATAAAACCGGTTTAGTAGGAGTACAAATTTAATTAAAAGAATGACATAGCAATATAACATCAGGAAAAAATGATTTCAGTTTTGATAATAAAACTTTAACTCTTTGATGTTTCAATGTTTTTATCTTAACGAAAACACATAAAAAATGTTTTTTGTGTAATTTTTTCCTGTAAAATATAGATTACAGCCATTTTCGTGTGAACAAGCCCACAAGGGTACTTGGGCTTATGGTTACCACAAAACGTATTCTTTGGTCATAATTTCCTAATCCGGGTTCGAAACCGTTGCTTGAATATACCGGGAAATACAGTTCAAAGTAATCAGGGAGTATATTAAGGCGTAAACCGCTGTCGTATACAAATTCAGCATTGCTGTAATGATTTTTTATAAATCCTGCATCACCATATACTTCGATCCAGTTCCATATATTAAAACTGGCGTTGGCTGTGGTCATCCATTGATTTGCATACCTGGTATCGAGTTTTGATTTGAATCCTCCTTCTGCCATTACATATTGCTGACTGAACAGTCCGGTAGTTTCCGAGCGCCCATACAAACTGTAATCAAACATATAATCGGTTGGTCTGTCAAGCCCGAAACTAAAGAATTCCGAATCCGTACTGCGGTATATGAACGCACCTGCATACAGCCTTAAGTTAATGCGTCTGTTGTCATTAAATAATCTTCTGTATTGTATTTCTCCTGAAACCTTTCCGAAAGATCCGGACAACTGAAGATCCGTAAAGAAATTATAATGGCGTATTATCTCCGATTCAAAACGGCTGTAGCGAAGGTTAAAAACTGAATAATTCTCGTTTTGCTCGTCTGTGGCTACATAGGCTGATTTTTCTCTGTTTACCAATACCTGACGTACTAAGATGCTTTGTTTTTTATTTTCACGGTAATCTTTCTCGCGTAAACGGAAAAGTACTGACGGATTGAACTTCAGATAGCTGGCATCAGGGGCATAATGATAGGTTGAACCTCCTACTGCATAGCGAATGCTATATAGTGATCCTTTACGGACATACTGATTGAATAATAATGAAGCAGAACCTATAAGTTCGTTGGTCTTGATAGAGTAGGTTGGTTCAATATCAAAGACAAAAGGTTTATCAAGTAATGATTTGTTATGAAAGCGCAAGCCAGGAGAAAAGCCATCATAAATATTGAATACAAAACTCGGTACGTAAAAAATCTGATTATAGTTAGGATCTTCAATATCCTGAAAGAATGTGAATTTTATTGGCTTGTTGTTTGGAAAGAATCTATCAAGTCTCTTCCAGTTGTTACGTCGGTTAAATTCCGGTATTTCATTATTGAAGTTAAGGGCAATCTTGTCTGCATCCTGTCGCGGAATAGTCAACGTTGTATCAGTTTTAATACCCTCAAGCCATTGTTTGAAAACTACCTTACCATTCTTTAACCCATAAAGAGATACCGGGACGTCTGTCTTTGTCCTGTTTTTAATGGTTATCTTCAGAGAGTCTTTCTCTTCTTTAACGTTTTTGAACTTAAAGTCTATGAGGTCTCTTGTACCGACAACGGTATTAAAAAACCAATCGGTATTTTTTGTGGTTTTAGTATTGAGTATATTTTTGAAGTCATCCCTGTTGGCGATCCTGTTAGTGATATTGTAACTGTAAAAATCAGTAATAGCATTTGGAACAATGTTTTCTCCGAGGTAATCATCAAGATAGTATACACTTAATCCGGCTCTGTATTTTCCGGATATTTGTTCATTGAATTTAATGAAAGTATTTTTAGGGTCACCTATAGGCTGATCAAGGTTTTTTCGTGCTGTCAGTAAGTAAACATAGCTATACTGATCATTAAAACTCATTTTGAATATCTTATGCCCCCTTAATATTCCCCAGGTTGAAAGTTTCCCCATCATCTTCCTGTCAGAATGGTATTGCTCAATGTACTTCATCATAAGGTCAATCTGGATACCATCATATATCCAGTTATCCTTACGGGGATCAAGTTTTAAAGTGTTCTTTAGATAGTTATTGAGATATGTTTTAAGGAATTTGATCTCAAAAATAAAAGAATCGGGATAAGGACTGATGAATGCCGGCAGCTGATTAATACCATACATCGGGTTACGGTCATAATCAGTTTGGGTTACCATTATGTTTTCAAAAGGATAGGCTCCAAGATTATCTTTAGCAAACATTGCTATCTGGTTGATAAGCGTATTCTTTTGAACTTCTGTAACACGTCCGTCCCAAAAATTGCATATTACGGAAGCATTTTCTGTCTTAAAATTTTCAAACCTGTCATTCTGATCCAGAATAAGATTAAATCCTACACGATTATTACCTTCCAGTTCATATACCCATTTTCCTTTACTGTCATACTTATCATGTTCATTCAGGTCAGTGGTTACATAATAATTTTTAGGAGTAGAAAAATTTATGTAGTAATCGGCTACTGCATTAGCGATGTCGTCAAGGTTCTCATTACTGTACTGTACAAATTTCCCGTTTTCAAAACGGGCTGGAGTAAGAAACCAGTCTTTTAGATTGAATGTTCCGGTTTTATCATTATAACCATAGTGTGTAAAACGGTCAGCAGGGATCTTTACGTGATAGCTAAGCGTAATCTTAAATTGTCTTCCCGGAAGTATAGGCGAGTTTAATCGAAGTTCAACCAAGTCGGGATGTCCTTCAGGTCTTTGCCACGGTATCTGGATGCTATACTGATCGCTTACAGAATGTATAGTTGTATTGCCTCGCTCATTATCTCCTGCAAGGTGAAATGCTCTGACAAATTCATCTGAAAAACGCTTTGCCAAAGGCGTATCCTTAGCTGAATAGGCATTATTCCAGTCATTAAGAATGATAGTGTAGAGGGTGTCACCCGTTTGGTTGTTATAGGTTATTTCCTGTTTTACTGTCAATACCTGTTTGTCGGTGTCAGCTTCCACAAACATCCTGTTCAGGTGCTGTGCATTAAGCTGTACCGATACTATCAGTAGAAATAAGAAAAGTAACCGTGCTTTTATGTTCAAGTGACCTTATCGTTTTACCCGTTAAACTTATATACTAGGTGTAAAATCAGGCGAATGGTTGCTTCGCCTGATGTTAAATTGTGCCGCAATATATTAAAAGTTCGGGCTAAGGCTGTATTTCTTGTAAAAGTTATCAAGTATTTCTACAACTTCATCAGCTGTATCTACCAATTTTATCAGGTTAAGGTCTTCAGGATTAGCGTTGTGGTGCTTTTCAATAAGCACATTCTTAATCCAGTCCAACAGGCCGCCCCAAAATTGCGTACCCACAAGTATAATAGGGAATTTGGCAATCTTTTTGGTCTGGATAAGCGTTAAAGCTTCAAACATTTCATCCAGCGTACCAAAACCACCGGGCATTACTACAAATGCCTGTGAATATTTTACGAACATTACTTTCCTTACAAAGAAATAGTCGAAGTTGATGTTCTTATCGTTATCGATATAGGGGTTAAAATGCTGCTCAAAAGGCAGTTCAATATTAAGTCCCACCGACGGGCTGCTGCCCTGGCTGGCACCTTTGTTACCTGCTTCCATAATACCGGGGCCACCACCGGTAATAACACCGTAACCTGCATTAGATATTTTGCAGGCTATTTTTTCTGCTAATATATAATATGGGTCTTCCGGTTTAGTTCTTGCTGAACCGAATATCGAAACGCAAGGGCCTATCCTTGCCATGGTTTCGTAACCATTTACAAACTCCGCCATTATCTTAAAGATAACCCAGGAGTCATTACTTCTTATCTCGTGCCAGGATTTTTGCTTAAGGCTGTCATTAATCCATTCGTCGTCGTTTTCAAACTTTTCTTTCATGGCTTTTTAAACTAAAAATTGAGTAAAACAGGTTTCTAAGATAGTTCTTTTTTCAGGAAATGCGCGGTGTAGCTCTTTTTGTTTTTAGCTACCTCCTCTGGTGTTCCTTTGGCAATAAGCTGTCCTCCGCCTTTACCACCCTCATAACCAATATCTATGATATAGTCGGCTAGTTTAATAACGTCAAGGTTGTGCTCAATAATTAATACCGTATTTCCTTTGTCAACCAATTTATTTATGACTTCCATCAATACGCGGATGTCTTCAAAATGAAGTCCCGTTGTAGGCTCGTCAAGGATATAAAAGGTATTTCCTGTATCTTTTTTAGAAAGTTCCGATGCCAATTTAATACGCTGTGCCTCACCACCCGAAAGTGTAGTACTCTGCTGCCCAAGCGTAATATAGCCAAGCCCCACATCCTGTATGGTTTTTATCTTCCTGTATATCTTAGGGATATTTTCAAAGAATGGAACGGCTTCGTCAACCGTCATATCCAGTACGTCTGATATAGATTTTCCTTTGTAACGTATTTCAAGCGTTTCACGGTTAAAACGCTTACCCTGACAGGTTTCGCACTCTACATATACATCTGGCAGGAAGCTCATCTCAATAACACGCAATCCTGAT
>QFQM01000263.1 GCA_003243255.1 Flavobacterium psychrophilum
ATGGATTCGTTGTTAAATTTGTAGACATGTTTTACTGCTTCCTTCGACACAACTTACACGATCAGCAGGTAGCAATTGGGATTGACAGCTGCAATTATGTCATATTTACTGAAGTAATACGTATCTTAATATCCTATAATATTCCAACATAGAACCTCCCACTTTGAAAAAAATTGTTTTCAAATAATTCCAGTATACGAACAAAGTTGCTGGGATTGCTAACATCCATAGCATTAGAGAGTGTTTCTGTTGTAGCCTGGGGCTTATATTGCTGCGACTGCATAAAGCGGGGCACGGTATCATTTACATTAGTAGCGGCAATAAAATGGCCTATTGGCAGGCCAATCTTCTTTGCCATCAAACCGGCACATATGTTACCAAAGTTGCCGCTGGGTACTGATATAGCAAGGGGTTTCCCTAAATGCTTTAATTGTTTATAGGCAAAAAAGTAATAGAACATCTGCGGAAGCCAGCGGGCTATATTGATAGAATTGGCTGATGTAAGGTTGATATGTTCTAAATCTTTGTCTAAAAAGGCCTGCTTGACCATATCCTGACAATCGTCAAAAGTTCCCTGTACTTCAAGAGCCGTGATGTTTTGACCCAAAGCGGTAAGCTGTTTTTCCTGAATGTTACTTACTTTTCCCGAAGGATAAAGTATAACTACGTTAATGCCTTCAACACCTAGAAAGCCACTGGCAACGGCACCACCGGTATCGCCTGATGTTGCTACAAGTATGGTTGTTTTTTTGTTTTGTCCCTGTGTAAAATAATTCAGGCAGCGCGACATAAAACGTGCGCCAACATCTTTAAAAGCAAGGGTAGGGCCATGGTATAACTCAAGAGCATAAATCCCTTTTTCTACTTCTACCGCTGGAAAATCGAAAGAGAGGGTTTCTTCAACAATATTTCTTAAGATGTCCTGCGGAATCTCTTCACCTATGAATGGCGTTATCGCTTTAAGGGCTATTTCGGTATTGCTGTAGTGTTCGATAGTAGTAATGAATTCTTGTTCAAGCTGCGGAATACTTTCCGGAAAATAAAGCCCTTTATCAGGTGCAATGCCGGTTAGGGCAGCAGCTGCAAAGCTTGATTTTATGGTATGGTTGTTAAGGCTATAGTATTTCATGATTGTATTTTAATACCCTGTGCGTTTATGGCTGATATGTGTATTTCAAAAGGTACATCTGTAGGTTCCAGGATGGCTGATAATGCCTGTGCTGATTTTTGAGCTGTTTCGATACCACGGCAAAGCGCAAATACCGATGGCCCCGATCCTGCTATACCGCTTCCGAGTGCCCCACTATTGGCGGCAGCCTGTTTCAGTTCTGCAAAATATGGGATTAGTATCGAGCGTACAGGCTCTACGAGTTCATCGTGCAGCGAACGCCCTATAAGTCCATAGTCGTTAGTGTAGAGTCCGCTAATTAACCCACCCAGATTACCACACTGTATGGTCGCTTTTTTCAGGGGGATATTTTCTTTAAGTACTGATCGGGCATCTTTCGTCTTTAATTCTATCTGCGGATGAATTACAGTTACATACAACTCTGCAGGTGTAGGTAATGTTATAATATCCAGTGGATCATAGCTGCGGACTAAAGTAAAACCACCCAAAAGGGCAGGGGCAACGTTATCGGCATGAGGTGCACCACTGGCAAGGGCTTCACCCTGCATGGCATAATATACCAGCTCTTTGTTCGATAACGGATATCCGCATAACGCATTAATACCAAATACGGCACCTGCTGCGCTGGCGGCACTACTGCCTATACCGCTACCGGCCTTTATTGATTTATGGATGCTTATCTCAAAACCAAAATCGGGATTTAGTTTTTCAAGTAATGCAAGTCCGGCTACTCCGGCTACATTTTGTTTTGTCTCTAAAGACAGATCCGCTCCGGTTATGCTTTTTATATGTATGCCTTTTAGGCTTGTTTTGCTGATAGTCATTGTATCACCAAAATCCAGGCATAGCCCAAGGACATCAAATCCACAGGAAACATTAGCAATGGTTGCAGGGCAGAATAATTTAATTGTATCCATAATTACTTGTTTCCAATTCGTATTACATCGGCAAAAATTCCCGATGCGGTTACTGCCGCACCGGCACCGGCACCTTTTATTAGTAAAGGCTGGTCTGCATACCTGTCGGTATAAAACAGGACTATATTATCTTTCCCTTCAAGGTTATAGAACGGATGTTCTTTAGGGATGAACTGCAGGCCAACGTTGGCTTTTCCATTTTCAAATGAAGCAACAAACTTTAAACGCTCTCCCTGTGATGTTGCTTTTGCATACAAACCATTAAAATGACCGGCATGAACTTTAAGTGATTCGAAGAAAGTATCAACACTTTTTGTATCAAGGCACTCCTGAGGCAAAAATGAACGGTTTTCAATGTCTTCAATCTCCATTTCATAACCACTTTCACGAATAAGTATGATAAGTTTACGTTTTACATCTACACCACTAAGGTCAATCTTCGGGTCAGGTTCGGTGTAACCTTCTGCCTGAGCCTGTTTTACCACATCGTAAAATGAGTTTTGCTCATTAAAGTTATTGAAAATAAAGTTAAGGCTTCCGCTAAGCACGGCCTGAATTTTATGTACCCTGTCACCTGATGCTACCAGATTTTTAAGCGTGTCTATAATAGGCAGTCCTGCCCCTACATTAGTTTCAAACAGAAAAGGAGCACTGTACTGGCGTGAAAGGTCTTTGAGTTCCCTGTAGCTATGATATCCGGATGAGCAGGCTACCTTATTGCAGGTTACAACTGCAATGTTTTGCCTGAGATATTCAGCATACGTTGCGGCAACATCATCGCTGGCCGTATTGTCTACAAATATGCTGTTTCGGAGGTTAAGTTTTTTTATATTGGCTATAAAGCCGTTAGTGTCTAAAACTTCAGCATTTTCTAATATTTCTTTTCGTTGCGCGAGTTCAATACCGTCTTCATCAAAATGCATCTTTCTTGAATTGGCAATACCTATAACCCTTACATTCATTCGTAAGTGATCTTTCAGATATTTTTTTTGTGAAGCAATCTGTTCTAGAAACTTATCGCCCACATTTCCCACACCCATAACGAACAGGTTAAGCTGAACAGTATTGTCGTCAAAAAAAGTTTCGTGCAGCGTGTTCAGGGCTTTTTTTACATCTTTTCTGTCAATTACTGCCGAGATATTACGCTCAGATGCTCCCTGGGCAATAGCCCTTATGTTTATATTATTACGTCCGAGAGTGCTGAACATCTTGCCGCTCAGTCCCTGATGGTTTTTCATGTTTTCGCCTACCACGGCAATAATAGACAAATCGTTTTCAAGTATGGCAGGTTTTATCTTCTGTTGTTTTATTTCGAAGCTAAACTCGGTATCAATAGCTTTTTTCGCTTTTAGCGCATCGTTATTGAGAATACCCAGACAGATGGAATGCTCCGATGATGCCTGTGTTATGAATATTACACTGATGTTTTCTTTGGATATTACTTCAAAAAGCCTTTTAGAGAATCCTGCAACGCCCACCATTCCCGAACCTTCAAGGGTAATAAGAGTAATATTGTCGATATTACTTATGCCACGTATTGGATTGCTGCTTTTTACTTTAGGAAACTTATTAATGATGCTGCCATGCGCCGCAGGATCGAAAGTGTTTTTTATATGCAGCGTAATATCTTTGGTAAGTATAGGCTGTATGGTAGGTGGGTAGAGTACTTTGGCACCAAAGTGAGACAACTCCATGGCTTCTTCAAAGGTGATGTGCTCAATAGGTTCAGCCTGCTTAACAAGTTTAGGGTTGGCAGTATAAATGCCGTTAACATCGGTCCATATTTCTAATGAGGGCACGTCCAGAGCGGCAGCAACAATGGCAGCAGTATAGTCAGAACCCCCTCTGCCCAGGGTTGTAGTATGTCCGTCTTCGGATTGGGCAATAAAACCGGGTAATATTGAAATTGCAGCTTTATTCTTATCGAAATAGTGCTGTATCAGCAGGTTGCTAATCTCAAAATTAACGACAGCTTTGCCAAAATGATTGTTGGTTTTTATGAGTTCACGACTATCGGCAAGCAGGCAGTCTTCTCCTTGTGCTTTAAGTGTTTCAGATATAATGTAAGATGATAATAATTCTCCAAAAGAAAGAATAAGGTCTTTGGTTCGGTCTGATAATTCTCCTAACAGAAAACAACCGTCAAGGAGGGTTTCCAGATGATTGAGTTCGCGCTTTAGATGGCTTAAAACGGCGCTTTGTGCAGTGGCCGGGATAAGGCTTTTTGCCACGTCCAGATGACGGTTTTCTATTTGTTGGAGCAATTGTTTGTATTGTTCATCTTTTGCAGCGGCATACTTTGCGGCCTGAAGTAAAATGTCAGTTATACCTCCCAGTGCAGATACTATAACAATTACGCATTCTTTTTGTTTTTTGTTTTTAATAATACCTGTGCAAAGCGATATATTTTGGGCGTTGGCAACAGAGGAGCCTCCGAATTTCAGGATATTCATATAGATTGTTTTTCATTAAAATAAATGTGGAAATAAAACAGGTTGTTCCTGTCATTTAGCTTAAATGACCACGAACGGGGCTATATGAAATGATTATACCCCTGACGGGGTAGTAGTTGTTGTAGTAGAGGTAACAGCAGTAAACCCAACAGTTGCCGGGATAAGTGAAGTTAAATATTTCTTGCTGTTTACTAACATATACTTACAAATGTAATAAATTTACGTAGCTGTAATACAAAGCGTAAGCATTTTACGGATTTTTTATAAATGCATCCAAAAAACTAAAATATGAAGATTTTTAGTGCTCAACAGATAAGACAGGCTGACGAAACTACAATTTTGAGTCAGAATATAACTTCAACAGAACTTATGGAACGTGCAGCCGGTAAAGCTTTTGAATGGATTAGAACCAGATTTCCTGATAAGGCTACTCCTTTTTATATTTATTGCGGTCAGGGTAATAATGGAGGAGACGGACTTGCTATTGCCCGTATGCTTTTGCATGAAGGTTATGGCAATATAAAAGTTGAGATTGTAGAGAATACCGGCAGCCCGACTAAAGATTTTTCTATCAATAAACAGAGAATGGAGCAGGCAGGCATTTCCTTTGAAAAGATTAATGGTAATAGTGTTGGCGGTCTGGTTATTATAGATGCGCTTTTTGGTATCGGGCTTAATCGTGAACTAAGTGATGAGGTACGGCATGCAATCAGGACGATAAATGCTAAAGAAGCTACCGTGATTTCTATAGATGTTCCTTCAGGTATGTTTATGGACAGGAAAACCGAATTAGCGGTTAAAGCAGATGTAGCGCTTACGTTCCAGTCGCCTAAGTTGCCTTTTTTCTTTGCCGGAAACAAAGATTTTATTCATGATTTCGAAATACTAGATATTGGACTGGATAGTGAATTCATAAATGCAACGAGAGTCAATCATCATTATATTAATGCCAAGGCTATACAGAATTACTATAAACCAATGCTACCCCATGCTCATAAAGGTACACAAGGGCATGCTGTTATTATTGGAGGCAGCTATGGCAAAATAGGTGCTGTATGCCTTTCGGCGAAAGCGGCGTTAAAAAGCGGCTGCGGACTCATAACGGCATATATTCCGCAGTGTGGTTATGATATCCTGCAATCTTCATTTCCCGAAGCGATGGTACTTACCAGCGGGCTGGAGCATATTGATACCATTCATTTTGAATTCGAACCCCGTGCTATTGGCTTGGGGCCCGGCTTAGGCCAGCATGCCTATACACAAAAGGAGATAGGGGAGTTCCTTAGTAAAAACAAGATACCTCTGGTTATAGATGCTGATGCGCTTAATATCCTTTCGCAGAACA
>QFQM01000264.1 GCA_003243255.1 Flavobacterium psychrophilum
GTGGCATTGCTATTCGATAGCAGGATCATGATTACAGCGTGGTCACGATCTGCATCCATTTTAAAGCTGATGCCGGGCACGCCGGTTTTATAGTTGAGCCAGCTTACCGGCAATCCATCGGCCGATAGTACCGGGCGCATATACTTGCCAAACGCTGTCCAGAAAGCTTGTTTTTGTTTGGAAATCTCCTCTCGGGTATACATATAAACTAAATGAATGGATATTTGGCAATATTCGCAAATTGCCTTCATATTGACGCAAATGCCCCGGACATGAGTAGGCCGCCCGGTTTACCTTTGTTTTATCACTAACAGTAAACGAACATGAGTAATATCAACAACACCATCGCCGGACTTGAATTTGCACAGATCGGCTGGGTGGTCCCGGACATTCACGCGGCTGTAAAATTCCTCTCGAAGGCCCTGGGCATTGCTGGCTTTCCCGAGCCGCAGCATGTGCGGGCGCAGGATTTTAATATGACGTATCATGGCAAGGTTGTTCCCGCTGAATGGCTGACCACGCAGACTTATAATGGAGGCAGTTTCATCGAGCTTGTTCAGCCTTTATCTGGCCAGAGCATGTTTCATGACTACCTCGCAAAGTATCCTGCAGGCGGTACACAGCACCTGGCATTTCGTTTGCCGGTCAGCGATTTCGAACGCATTACCAGCGAGCTTCGTGAACAAGGTTACGCAGTGGTCAGTGAAGTAGATCATCCGATTGCACGCATGGCTTTCTTCGATACTTATCAAACGCTGGGCGTTGTGACCGAGATCATGGGCATCACGCCGGAAGGGTGGGTTGCCATCAAACAAATGGAACAGGCTGGACAAAAGTAATCGGTCACTCAAAAATCAAGAATATGAAAGCGAAAATGATATGGGCTAATTTCAGTGTAAAGGATGCAAAGCGTACCCATCAATTCTATACACATTTGGGTTTTACTCCCAATAAGTCCAACGATCCTAAGCTGGCCAGTTTTCTTTTTGGGGATAATAATTTTGTAATCCACTTTTTTGAACAGGGTTCACAAATAGATGAGTATTTATCATCCGGATCAAAAGTCAGAGAAATCATATTTACCCTTTCTGCACAAACAGAGGCGGAAGTAAAGGAGTGGGTAGATAAAGTGAAAGAAGCCGGCGGTACCGTTTTTAACGAAGCAGCCAGAGACGCAACCAACCACTATGGGTTTGCCTTTGCCGATCCCGATGGCCATAAATTCAATATATTATTGATGGAGAAAGGAATGTGAGGCCGGTCGTCTATCATTGAAAAGTCTCCCCGGCGAAGCGCGCGCAGCAAACGGCGGTTCATGCGTACTTTGAAATGAGTGATCACTTGTTCTTCTGTTTCTGAGACTTTCGCAATCGCTCGTTCTTCTTCTAAACGCCGGCAGAAGATATTGATCTCTTGTGGCGTGTAGCGTTGCTGTAGCCATTCCAGCACATCTGTTTCTTTCCATCCAAACTTCAGCCAGGTCATGGCTTCTCCGGTTAGTTTACGGTATAACGCATGTTGCTTTTGATGGCTTGGTATGCCTGCATATACCGTTGAACCAATGCGGGATGCTTTCGCCAGCAGGGTAGCATACTCCATCGTCTTACGGAAAGCGGCATCCTTCTTCACCCGCTCACTGGTCAATGAACTGCGGCTGCGCATAAAATAGCGTCCATGCATCTTGTAGATGCATACGGGGCCAATAGTGCCTGTAACAGGTGGTATGCCTTCAAACCGTGCGATAGAATGAGTGTTTTATGCAAAGTTAGCGTGGCCAAACGGCCTTTGGGAATTTATGTCGTGAAATGCATAAATGTTGGGGTGGACTCCGATAATGGTTGGGGTAAAAGCAAGCGTTTAGATGACCGTCAAGGAGGCCTTTGGAGGTAGGATTTGCTACTTCTGCTGCCGTCTGGTCCTGACCCCATCCATGTGTCAGCCTTGCCAGTTAAAGCGCACTTTGAGCTGGATTACCCGTACCTGGAGCATGGATGAGACAGGGATTGGCGTGATTGACCCCTCAGATCGTCGCATTTTCCACCCGCGGGTTCAGAAAGGGCGCGATACATTTGGGAAACCAATCTTGAACCGGTAATTTATATTTTACATGAGCGTACAGCAACAAATCAAAGAATATATTACCAGCCAGCCTGAAGCCAAGCGTAACGACATGCAGGCGTTGCACCGCGCTATTCTGCAAATAATGCCAAAGTGTAAATTGTGGTTCCTGGATGGTAAAAACGAGGAAGGTAAAATTGTTTCTAATCCTAATATCGGATATGGTTCCCGCATCATGGAATATGCTGGTGGAAAGACCAGGGAGTTTTACCAGATTGGTATGAGTGCCAACACCACCGGGATATCTATTTATATACTCGGCATAGAAGATAAGACCTATTTAGCCCAAACGTATGGAAAGAAACTCGGCAAGGCCAGCGTGACTGGATATTGCATTAAGTTCAAAGCGTTGAAAGATATAAATATCGATGTACTTGAAGAGGCAATACGATATGGGGTTGAGGGGTAGCATGAAAAGGGAGGAGTCGAATTATAAAATAAAGAATTCAATAAATAACAAAGCCGCTATATCAGCGGTTTTTACTTTTCTGTGACCCCGATTGGACGATTCTCGAACAGGTTTCATGAGCATTTGAAGATGCTTTATGTATTGAAAACAAAAAATAAGGCGCTGGATAGTTATTAGATTTAGCGGGTTGGTCATTGATCGAACTCACAACATATTGGAAACGATATGTTTATTGCTTTGATATCAGAAGAAGAAAGATGAGAAGATGAACGTGCTTAGGATACTGATGTGGTTGTGTATGTGTTAATGTGAGTAATTTTTGTAGCCTAGCACCCAAATAGACACGTAAAACGCTACTTTAAATAGGTGGCAATAATAGAGATGTAATGGACAATAGTATCTGATAGAGACCACCTCTTTGTATATTTATATCTTTTAAACCGATTTTATGGACGTTGCAACTCCTTGGCATGAAGTATATCCGAAGCTTGCTCGTTTATTGTACAACTTCTACCTTGAAGTGGAAGATCCCGGACCAGCACTATTTAGATTGTTCCAAGATGATGAAGGCTATTTAAGAGATAATCAGTGGTTTGATAAGGCAGGTTATGAAAGCCTTGATCCTATTCAGGTTTTTGCCAGCCTGAACAGTAATAAGATACGACCAGGCCTACGTATGGCCAGAATTCAGCATTGTTTTAGGTTGCTAATGCTTCCCTCTTCAGAGATGTACGTTCCTGGCGAAATTGATTTTTCTGGTTGCCCCGCACCAGTTGCAGTGCATATATTGAATTTTCGTCCACCGGCGGTACAAAAGGAGATATGGGCGTTTTTTGCAGATGTCATGATACGTCGGCAGGATGCGTTAGAGGAAGGCCTATTTCATCAAGTAGCCGACTGGGATGGAATAAGAGAGGTTTCTTTAACAATCTTTTTGTTTTGGATTTTTCCCCGACATTTTTTGCCTTTGGACAAGAATACCCTTGGCCTACTGGCAGACAATGGCAGAGTAGCTGAAAAATTTATTGCTTCCTATGAAGTTTATCGAGGGCTTATTCCTGTGCAGGATACTGACCTATATATTCTGCTGGCAAAGCTGGCTGTAGGAAGCAGCCTAAATCTCCCTGATGATCAGGTTCCCCGAAAGGTTAAGCGCTATTTATCTGCTGGTTCTGGTAGCGAGGCGATCACTGAAAATACCGGATTCAGGCTGCTGGCCATTAAGCCTCTAATGGACTGTAATAAAAACTTGCTGAAGGTGTTGGAAGAAGAGCGATATTACTCGTTCTGCGATGCCTATCATATAGTGGGTAATAGTGAGGTGATTTATTATGAATCAACCGAAGATCACGATCTGCATGCTTTATCAGAAAGCTTTCCGGTATATGTGAGTGCCATAGTAGGTAAGAATGGCGCCGGCAAAAGCACCCTTGTAGAATTGTTGCTGGCCGTTATCAACAATATTGCTTGGATAAAAGCTAAGCAAGGGGATCTGGAAGATTTCAATACGGAAGAGGAGCAGCTTGTTCCGGGCATAAAGGTCGACTTGTTCTTTAAAATGTATACAGTATTCCGGTTAAGGTTAGAACACAATGCCGTCACCTTGTGGCGGTATAATCAGCAGGATAACCAGTTTCTACGACCAGAGGAAATCAACTTCAACCGGTTTCCCTTGGACAGCTTGTTTTATACTATCCTGGTCAATTATTCTCAATATGCATTGAACGAAAAGCATACTAGTAGAGGATGGCTAAAGCAATTGTTCCATAAAAACGATGCTTACCAAGTGCCGATGGTTATTGATCCTTTCCGAGAAGCAGGGAATATCGATGTGAACAGGCAAGAGTCTCTGGCTAAGGCCCGGCTCGTGGCCAACTTGCTGGAGTTCCGGGGGCTAGATCTCCAAGCTAACGAAGAAGCTCTGAAGATCACTGATTACCTCTATGCAAAGCGCTTGCGATTATCGTTGGACCAGGATAAAATAAAGTACGTATACAACACAGAAAAAATACAAAAAACACTGGAAGAGATTGAAGGATACGAGGACACACTTTTGCTGTTTTTAGACATTTTTGATGTCCCGCCGAATGTGCTCCAACATCTAGGGAGAGGGGACGTAATAGATGCTGCACTTCGTTATATTTTTAAAAAATTACTGGATATTGCTTCTACTTATAGTCTTTACCGGGTTTATCTGGAGGCGGATGAGGAGTTAGAAGAATTATCGTTACGGGATGTAAATACCTATTTTAAACTGCTTTTAGATGAAACCTCCCATATCACTTTTAAGCTCAGACAGGCGGTCAACTATCTTAAGTACCACCATTTACCTCGTGAACAATCTTTTGAGGTTGACATGGAAGAGTTATCTCTTGAGATCAACCGTACCCGCAAGTTGGATGAAGACCTTCGTATCATAGATTTGATTCCGCCCCCTTTTTTTCAGACAGATATCCGGTTAATGCCTGCTGCTGAACATATAACAGACGAAAGGTCGGTCTTTTTCTCGGATTTGAGCTCAGGAGAGAAGCAACAGCTATATTCAATCCATGCGCTTTTGTACCATTTAAGGAACATTGATTCGGGCCGTGGTAGTGAATATGAGCGGATCAAATACCGTTTTGTTCATATCATGTTAGAAGAGATCGAATTGTACTTTCATCCAGAGCTTCAAAGAACATATCTACAAAGGCTGCTGGAGTCAATCGAACGGATTGAGCTTGAGTCCATCAGGAGTATCAATTTACTGTTTGTTACCCATTCCCCCTTCATTCTTTCGGATATTCCGAGTGGTTCCGTATTGTTTCTAAATCTGGATAAAGAACTTAAAAAAGGACTGCCATTGAAGGACAAGCCGGCTTCTTTTGGTGCCAACATTCATGAATTACTGGCAGAAGGTTTTTTTATGGAAGATTCGATAGGGGCTTTTGCCCGGAAAAAAATATCTGCTATCGTTGAGTTTTATAACAGGGTAGTCAAGGCTGACCCAGAGACTGAGCCAGAAGTCATCCCTGCTTTGTTAAAAGAGTATAATAAAGCAAGAGAAACATTCCTATTTATAAAGAAAAATATAGGAGAAGATTACATACGTGGCATTATCGGTAATCACCTTTCTGAAATAGAAAGACGATTGCAGCTGAACCGATATCTTGATGAACAGATTGCTATGCTGAGGCAAGAGATTAATCAACTTGAAAAGAGAAAAAATGCTTAAAATTAATTATCCCAAGGATCTTGTCAGTCTTCATCAAGACTACATTGATCTGCTTAAAAAGAATTTTGAGTCCCAGTCTT
>QFQM01000015.1 GCA_003243255.1 Flavobacterium psychrophilum
CCAGCAGAACTAACAGCCAGGCCCAGTTTGGCAGCATATGCAATGGCAGCATCAAGTCCGCCAATTTCGTCTACAAGTCCGTTTTTCAGAGCCATGCTTCCGCTCCATACGCGTCCCTGTCCTATAGCATCTACCTGTTCAGGTGTCAGTTTTCTGCCTGCAGCCACACGGCTAACGAAAGTTGTATATACTTTCTCAACGCTTTCCTGGATGATAGCCCTTGTGTCATCTTTTAGCGGAGAGAACACGCTGTAACCCGATGCATTTTTATGTGTGCTTACCTGCTCAGTGTGAATACCGATTCGGTTAGACAGTTCGGTAAAATTCGGCAGCATGCCAAATACACCTATCGATCCTGTAATAGTACCTTCTTCAGCAAAAATACGATCGGCATTACATGAGATGTAATAACCTCCGGAAGCAGCTACGTTACCCATAGATACTACAACCGGTTTTACTTTTTTGGTAAGTTCAATATCCCTCCAGATCAATTCTGAAGTCAGTGCGCTACCACCCGGAGAGTCAACACGAAGTACAATAGCTTTTACAGCATCATTTTCTCTTGCTTCTTTCAGCGCTTTACGGATAGGCACTTCGCTAACAGAATTTACATCGCCTTCGCCACCGCGAATTTCGCCCTGTGCATAAATGATGGCAATTTCGTCAGCACCGGCTGATAGCATTTTATCCAGCGCAGTAGCTTTTACATAATCAAGTATCGCTACTTTTTTGTAATCCTCATCCTTTTTCAGCTTAAGCGCTTTTCTTATACCCGCCTCATACTGGTCAATATAACCGATCTTGTCAATCAGTTTTGCTTCTTTTGCAAGTTCCGGGGTACGGCCTCCAAGTCTGTCGGCAACAGCATTAAGGCTGTCAACCGGAACCTTGCGGCTTTTCGCAATATCGCCCACAACGGATGTCCATACAGAGTTAAGCAGTGCTGTGATCTGCTCCCTGTTCTCAGGGCTCATTTCGTTGCTAAGGAAAGGCTCAACGGCACTTTTATATTTTCCGTGGCGGATAACCTCCATCTTAATTCCGGTCTTATCCTGAAGGTCTTTGTAAAACATCACCTCAGATGAAAGTCCTTTAAAGTCGATCTCTCCAACCGGGTTAAGGTAAATCGTATCGGCAACAGAATTCAGGTAATAATCGCTTTGCGAATATCCGTCAGAATAGGCCACAATGAATTTTCCTGATTTTTTAAAAGCATCAAGTTCATCGCGAAGGGCTTTGTTTTGGGCAATACCCAGTTGGGTGCTGCTGTTGGTTATGGTAATCCCTTTTATCCTGTCGTCTTTTTTTGCTGCATCAATAGCCCTGATCACATCTACAAGTCCCTCCTGGCGGTCAGAGTCAAACATTGGAAAATCCTTGTATTTGAATTTTCCGGAGTAATCGTTGGTAACCTGCGTTAAGTCTAGTTCTATAACGCTGTTGTTTTCAACTTTTACGGCTGTATCGTTACCACCGCCTGCTGCGGCAGCTATAATACCAATAAGAATTAAAAGAAAGAAGAAAATAAAGCAGAACACAAAAAGCCCTACTACTGTAGATAGCACATTCTTAAGGAATGAAGGCGATTTTGGCTGCGGCTGCCTGTACTGTGGTTGTTGTGGGGTATCGTTCATTTTAAAATGATAATTTATTTATTAATCAGACGCACGGTGGCGTAATATGTTACAACTACTAAGATAGAAAAATTAAAGAAGTTTTCAGTCGCAGTCGCAGTCTTCAGTATGTGACTGGTTGAAAACTGTGACTGCGACTGAAAACTGAGTACTTTTTTATTTACTTTGCGGTATGAGATTTCAAAACAAAGCCATACTGTCACTGGGCAGCAACATGGGCAATCGCCTTGAGAACCTGCAATGGTGTATCGATTATATTAATAACCACATCGCTACTGTGGTAAAGGTTTCGGGTATTTATGAGAATCCGTCTGTAGGGTTTGAAGGTGAAGATTTTTACAACTGTTGCCTGCTGGTGCATACGCAAAAACCTGCCGTACAGTTATTGGCAGAATTGCTTAGTGCCGAACTCGAAGGGGGCAGGGTGCGCAATCCTGACGAACGCTATCATTCGCGTACTATAGATATTGATGTGATTGCCTTTAATAATGAGATTATTGCCGAGCCAACGCTCGAAGTGCCGCATCCGCGTATGCAGGACCGCAATTTTGTTTTGATCCCGTTACGGGATGTTACTCCGCATTGGGAGCACCCAAAATTCAAAAAGAACATCAACCAACTGATAACCGAATCGGGCGACGAAAGTAAATGCGAATTTGTAGTGCAGTTGCCTTCGCCGGTTGAGCAATTTAATCCCAAGCATCATAGCTATATAGCTATTGAGGGAAATATAGGGGCAGGGAAGACAAGTCTTGCCGGAAAACTTTCTGAAGATTTCAGTGGGCAGATCGTTTTAGAACGTTTTGCCGATAATCCTTTTCTTCCACAATTTTATAAAGACCCGCAACGTTATGCCTTTTCACTTGAAATGTCGTTTCTGGCCGATCGTTACCAACAGCTTAGCGACGACCTGTTGCAGGTAAACCCGCAAACTGATTTTATCGTTGCCGATTACCATATCATAAAATCGCTCATCTTTTCAAAAGTTACGCTGGGTGAGGATGAGTATACACTATATAAAAAGCTGTTTGATATTATGTATGGCGAAATGCGCAGGCCTGGACTTTATGTGTACTTATACCAGACTACCGAAACATTGTTGGAACATATCAAACTTCGCGGGCGAAGCTATGAACAGGAAATTGAGGCGGAGTACCTTGATAAGATAAATCAGGGCTATCTGGATTACATCAAAACCCATAGCGGACTTAATGTGCTTGTTCTCGATGTTTCCAATCGTGATTTTGTGCACAATCAGGCAGATTATATTTGGATGCTGGAGCAGGTGAATTTAAATAGATAGTCAGTCAAGCCACAGCGTGGCGGCATACTACATGCCGCTCCTCCGGAGCTCAAATGTTTACAAAATACTTTTTCTATAAATATATCGCTCCTCCGGAGCTTTGATATGATAATTTATAAACGTAAAGTGTAACAAAGTATCTTTGCAGTATACAAATCATCATCATCAATCATCAAAATGAATCCTTATAAATTTATTGTCTTCGACTTTGACGGCACTATTGCCGACTCCCGGTCCTTATTTATTGAACTGTATAACGAACTTGCCCTGAAAAATAATTATCAGTTGCTTGACGAAGAAAACCTCGATGAGCTCCGTGGTATGAGCATTACCGATCGTTGCAGGCTGCTGGGCGTGCCTTTGTATAAGATTCCTTTTTTGGCATCTACTATTATCCGGAAATACAGGGCATCTATCCCGCAACTGGAATTTAACGAAGGTATGAAAGAACTGCTGTTGTCGCTAACAGATAACAGGATTAAATATGCGGTGCTTTCATCCAATTCCAAAACCAATATAGAACAGTTTTTCAGGCAGAATAAGGTAAAATGCAAACGCATTTATTCGTCCCGAAGCATGTTTGGCAAACATCTTCTCATCAATAAGTTCCTTAAGGAAAAAGAGGTAAGTGCTTCCGAAATACTGTATGTAGGCGATGAGCTGCGTGATATTATTGCATGCCGAAAGAGCGGTGTAGATGTGGCGTGGGTAAGCTGGGGCTATGACAACGAAAAAGCCCTTGAAAACAATAAGCCGGACTACCATATCGACAGCCCGGCGCAAATATTATCGCTGGTGTTGCATAAACCCGTTGTTGCGGTATAACGAAATTCATTCCCTACGGGAAATTTTTACGGATAATGAATCATTCGCTACCAACATCATTTCCCTAGCGGGAAATCTTCTGCGGTTGAATATCGCGTAGCGATTTAATGTTGGTAGAAATTGATATGCATTGGCTCATATTTCCCGTAGGGAATGAATTTTTACAACGATTATCGAATCAAACTAAAATGCCCTTTTATTTCCTCACCATCATGGGTCAGTTTAATGATATACCAGTAATCCGTTGCGGGTAGTCTGTATCCCTGAAACGTGCCATCCCATGATCGGTTGCGGCTGCTCAGGGCTGCCACGATCTTGCCATAGCGGTCAAAAATGTTGATGGTTGCCTCAGGATAGGCCGACATTCCTGCAATGGTAAATACATCGTTGATGTTGTCGCCGTTAGGCGTAATGAACTTTGGTATCATGTATACATTAAAAGTCATCGAATCGCTTCCGCAACCATTTATCGAAAGTACGCTTACAGTATGCTGTCCGGCAGAAAGATTAGTAAATACATTCGAATCCCTGTAACTTCCTCCGTCAAGAGAATATACATAGTGGCTTACTTCGGGATCAGTCATGATTACTGTGGCAACATCAGTGTTTACTTCCACACGCAATATGTCTGCTGTAGGCAGGGTAGTGGCTGTTATTGTTTTTACAGCACTGCATCCTCCTGCTCCTGTTACTTTTACACTATAGGTTCCGGCCTTATTGATTTCTATTGATTGTGTAGTCGCTCCGGTAGACCATTCATAGACCATCCCCGAAATACCTGCTGTGATGGTAACTTTTGTTTTTTCACAGAACTCTACTTCTTCGTCCGTGACTTCCGGTAGCGGCAAAACGTTAACTGTAACAGCCTGTCTTGAAGTAGCGGGGCAGTTGTTGCTTATAGCTTCTGCGTAAAAGGTAGAGTCGGCTGTAAGCGGACTTGTGGTGAAAGGGCTGCCTGTGCCCAACAGTGTTCCGCCTATAGGTGCATCATACCAGTTTAATGTTCCTGCTGTAACCGTTGCGGTGAGCTGTGCTGTTTCTCCGTAACAAACGGGAGCTACGGGATCAGGGTTTGGTGTGGTAGGCTGGGTATTGATGGTTGCCACTACTGCTGTTCTTGTTCCTGTAGTACAGCTTGCAGGATATGCCGAGGCATAATATGTTGTTGTTTGCGATAACGATGGTGTTGTAAAGCTTGATCCTGTTGCTAACAGGTTACCTCCTGTGGGTGCATCATACCAGTACACGAGACTGCCTGAAGAAACTCCTTGAAGCGTTAAGGTGCCGTCGCCGCATCGCTGGGCAGCAGTAGTCCCGGTAAGTTTTACGACATCTATTGTTGTAGTGGCCGATATTTGCAATACAGGGTCTCCCGGCATACCGCCAAACTCTACAATATAACCTTTGGGTGCATATTGTCCGCCACTGCCTCCATTGGGCAGGTCGTTCCAGGATCCCGGGATGCCTACGCCCGGCGCAGTAATGTGGGCATAATCTTCATCATTCGCGTTGTTGGGTTCGCCATTATTCCAAAAGGCAAAATTAGGTGTCGATCCGTTTATTCCTCCATTCCAGAAGGTAGTGCCTGCTTCGGGGCCTGTAACCCATTTCCATATGCCTTCCTGAGCAGCATCGCTTCCGCCAATCCAGCCTGTACCCGTTGCCTGTTCGCCGCAAAGCTGTGCCTCTTCGGAAGAGCCAAGTGTGGCAAGATAGCCCTGAAGGCCATAGTAGGTGGTGTTCTCTGCTGCGGTTTTTGCATTCGTCCATAAGATACCGTCAGCAGAAATGAATTTATAATAATGCCCTGTAGAAGCCAGGTAATTAGCATCACCTAGCGAAATGGAAAACGTACGTGTTCCGGCAGTTGGATTGGTAGAGGTGTTGTTGTAAACAACGTTTTGTTCTATTGCCGATTTAAGTGCAGTGTATAGTATTTCAGCTCCCGGTGTAGTGCTCTTTAGGGTGAGTGTGGCCGAAGTAGCATTCCATGTTGCTGTAATGCCGGTTGTTGGGGTCAGGCTCAGTATATCCTGTCCGTTAACATACCCGGAAGATATCTGTATATAAGCGGCTATGGCTCCGGTATCATCGGCATCGCTGACATTAAAAGTGGTAGCAATGTTCAGAGTATTGCCGGGGCAATAGGTTTGTTGGCCTGTTGCGGTAACTACGGGTGCAATATCTTGTGCATAAGCGTTTTGTATTGATGCAAAAAATATAAACATCAAAAACAGGCGCACAGTGGTAAGACTCCCGTATGAGTAGGGTGAAAATAGTGTCATGTTGTAAATGTAAAGGTTTAGGGGGCTAACCTGCGGTTGTATAGTTTTTTTGAAAGATATCCCAAACCACAATACCGGCGCTCACCGAAATGTTGAGGGAATGTTTAGTTCCAAGCTGAGGGATCTCTATGGTTCCGCTGCAAAGTTTTATGGCTTCCTGCGAAACGCCTTTTACCTCGTTACCAAAAACAAGCGCATATTTCTTTCCTTCTTCAGGCTGGAAATCATTCAGGTAAACTGAGTTTTCCACCTGCTCTATAGCCCATACATCAGTGCCTTCTACCTGAAGTTTTGTAATCACTTCAAGAACATCTTTGGCATATTCCCAGGCTACAGTATCGGTAGCACCTAGGGCAGTTTTGTGAATTTCCTTATTGGGAGGGGTGGCGGTAATGCCACACAGGTAGATCTTTTCTACCAGAAAAGCGTCGGCAGTACGAAACACCGAGCCTATATTGTGCAGGCTGCGGATGTCGTCAAGTATTATAATGAGCGGGGTCTTTTCGGCTTCCTTAAAGTCTTCGATGCTTTTGCGGTCCAGCTCACTGTTAGCTAATTTTCTCATGTGTTTTTTGGAATAGATAACCGCAAATGTAAACATATTTTAAAGAAATAGCCTGATATCAAACGTATTCGTTGACTTAATCAAAGGAGAGTGAATAGCTTTACTCGTTCGTGCTCGCAGGGATATTTGGTTTTTGCCCTTATAGCTGTAACGTCAAAAATCAAGGAAGGATTTAGCGTTGGACGGAGGAGAGCGACCCACAAGGCGAGCGCGAAGCAGCGAGCGGCTTGGGTCGGGATGGGAAATCCTGACGTAGATTTTAAGTTGCAGCTATTTAAGGCTTGAACTTTTGCTTCTTTTGTTTCAAGACAAAAGAAGAGATAAGTTATCCACCATTTACCAACACCGCATTTACCTTTTTCAGAATTTGAGTAACTTCGCCCATTAAGTTAATTTAAACCTATTTCCCTTGGCGACTAAAGAAAAAGCACCTAAAGAAACCCCCTTAATGAAACAGTATAACGAGATTAAGGCAAAGTATCCCGATGCATGCCTGTTGTTTCGTGTGGGCGACTTTTATGAGACCTTTGGCGAAGATGCCATAAGGGCAGCCGGGATATTAGGGATAGTGCTTACCAAAAGGGGAGCGGGCAGCGAAACCGAAACGGCGCTGGCCGGATTTCCGCACCACTCGCTGAATACCTATTTGCCAAAGCTGGTTAAGGCCGGGCTTCGTGTGGCAATATGCGACCAGCTTGAAGATCCGAAAATGACCAAGACCATCGTTAAGCGTGGTGTGACCGAACTGGTTACTCCCGGTGTTTCGATGAATGATGAGGTGCTGCATTCTAAGAGCAATAACTTTTTGGCTTCGGTATATTTTGGCAAAAGAACACTGGGTGTTTCATTTCTCGATGTGTCTACGGGAGAATTCCTTACAGCGCAGGGTAATGAAGAATATATTGATAAGTTGTTACAAAATTTCAGTCCGAGTGAGGTGCTTGTGCCTAAAGCGGAGAAAAATAATTTCAGGGAAGCCTTTGGTGAAGATTTCCATACCTTCTATCTGGAAGACTGGGTGTTTAAGGAAGACTATGCTTTTGAGAACCTTACGGCACACTTCGGTACCAATTCCCTTAAAGGTTTTGGGGTAGAAGAACTGCAGGAAGGTATCATTGCTTCGGGAGCAGTGTTGTATTACCTGTCGGAAACGCAGCATAACAAAGTGCAGCACATCACGAGTATACAGCGTATTGCCGAGGATGCCTATGTGTGGATGGATCGTTTTACCATCCGTAACCTCGAGCTGTATCAAAGCCCGAACCTGAATGCTGTAACCCTGCTTGACGTTATCGATAAGACCCTTTCGCCTATGGGTAGCCGGCTGCTGAAACGCTGGCTGGCACTTCCGTTAAAGGATGCCAACAAGGTACGTGCGCGTCATGAAGTGGTAGCTTACCTGAAAGACAATCAGGAAACCCTGAATAAGATACAATACCAGATAAAACAGATATCCGACCTGGAGCGTCTTATCTCTAAGATCGCAACGGGTAAGGTGAGCCCGAGAGAGGTAATTTACCTGAAAGACTCGCTTGATGCCATCGTGCCGATAAAAGCACTGGCGCTGGAAAGTAAGAATGAGGCGCTGAAAGCCATTGGCGACAGCCTTCATGCGTGTGACCTGCTTCGCGAGAAGATCAAAACAACCCTGCATCCGGATGCTCCGGTGTCTATCAATAAAGGGAATGCCATTGCAACGGGTATTCATCCGGAACTTGACGATCTAAGAAATATCTCCAATTCAGGTAAAGAATATCTTGAAGGAATTGAAAGAAGAGAGTCGGAAGCTACAGGAATATCTTCATTGAAGATTTCATTTAATAACGTATTCGGTTATTATATCGAAGTCCGTAATACACATAAAGATAAAGTTCCGGCAGAATGGATACGTAAGCAGACACTTGTAAATGCTGAGCGTTACATTACCGAAGAGCTTAAAGAATATGAAACCAAGATTCTTGGTGCCGAAGAAAAGATCCATGCGCTTGAGACCCAATTGTTCGAGCAGTTGGTTATCTGGATCGGTACCTACATAAAACCGGTACAGCTTAATGCGAGCCTTGTGGCTCAAATGGACTGCCTTAGCTCATTTGCCCAACTGGCGATTGATAATAAATATGTTTGCCCTGTTATTGACGATAGTTTTGACCTTGAAATAAAAGAAGGCCGTCACCCGGTAATTGAAAAGCAATTACCTGTTGGTACAGAATATATAACCAATGACGTTTACCTTGACCGAAGCGGCCAGCAGATTATTATGATTACGGGGCCGAATATGTCGGGTAAGTCGGCTATCCTTCGCCAGACGGCACTGATCGTGTTGCTGGCGCAGATGGGAAGCTTTGTGCCTGCAGAAAGTGTGCGTATGGGTATTGTAGATAAGATATTTACGAGGGTAGGGGCGTCGGATAATATCTCTATGGGTGAATCGACTTTCATGGTAGAGATGAACGAAACGGCAAGTATCCTGAACAATATATCCGACAGAAGTCTTATTCTTTTGGATGAGATTGGGCGTGGTACGAGTACCTATGACGGTATTTCTATTGCCTGGGCTATTGCTGAGTTTTTGCACGAGCATCCGGCACAGCCAAAAACGTTGTTTGCTACGCATTATCACGAGCTGAACGAGATGCAGGATATATTTGAGCGCATCCAGAATTATAACGTTTCGGTAAAGGAACTTAAGGATACAGTACTGTTTATCCGTAAGCTTGTAAAAGGCGGCTCTGCGCACAGTTTTGGTATCCATGTGGCCAAGATGGCCGGAATGCCGCAAACAGTGATTCAAAAGGCGCAAAAACTCCTTAAGAAGCTTGAAAAAGACCATTCAAGTGAAGCGTTGGCAAACGGTAAAGCATCGGCTAAAGACGAACTGCAACTGAGCTTCTTTAACCTTGACGATCCATTATTGCAGGAAATAAAAGAAGAAATAGTGAATCTTGATATCAATACGCTTACACCCGTTGAGGCACTAATGAAGCTGAACGAGATAAAGAGGATGCTGACGAAGTAGTTTTCAGTCTCAGTCTCAGTTTTTAGTACTCTTTGTCATTCTGAGCGAAGCGTAGCGAAGTCGAAGAGTCTCAAAGGCGTTAAATATATTTACTATGAATGCTGATAATTTACTCAAACAGGTTGCTTTCATTAAGGAAATTGATAAGCTGAAATACATTCAGCGCAGAACCCGTTTATTCAATAGCGACAGGCATGAAAATGATGCGGAGCACAGCTGGCACCTTGCTATGATGGCAATAGTACTTGCAGAACATTCGGATAAGCCTGTTGATGTACTTAAGGTTGTTAAGATGGTACTGATGCATGACCTGGTTGAGATTGATGCAGGCGATACTTTTATTTATGATACGGTCAAAAATCATGATAATACGTATGAAGAACGATTAGCAGCACAAAGGATATTTGGATTATTGCCGGAAGAGCAGGCTAAAGATTATATTGCGATTTGGGAAGAGTTTGAACGAGGTATAACCGATGAGGCAAAGTTTGCCAGGGCAATGGACAGGTTTGAACCTCTTTTGCAGAATACATCCAACAATGGCGGTACCTGGGCGGAGTTTGATGTAAGGTATGAAAAAGTGTACAACAAGAAAAAGGTAATTGGGGATGGCTCATCGTCAATTTGGGAATATGCCGAACGCCTTATCAATGAAAGCGTAGATAAAGGGGTTTTGAAAAAATAGTGTTGTGTTCTGTGTTCTGTCGGGCGCGGCACAATAGAATTCTCCTGAGGCTATAGGAAGGCTTTGGGTGCTTAAGCTGATAAAAGTCTTTGCGAACCTTTGCGATTTCTTTGCGAATCTCTGTGGTATAGCTTCAGGGTCTGAAAAAACTTCTAATTTTAAGCGAAACGTTATCAGAAGGTTATGTTTTTATTGAAATTTTTTTAGCTGAAACGTTTGCAAAATTGAAATTTAGTGCTACATTTGCACCCGTAATACTGAAACAAACAGCGGTATAAAACGCGAAAATAGCTCAGTTGGTAGAGCGCAACCTTGCCAAGGTTGAGGTCGCGGGTTCGAATCCCGTTTTTCGCTCAAACTATCAGTTTAAGCTCGAGTGGTGGAATTGGTAGACACGCTGGACTTAAAATCCAGTGGGTAGTAATGCCCGTGCGGGTTCAAGTCCCGCCTTGAGTACAAAAGCCTTAAACGAAAGTTTAGGGCTTTTTTTATTTTTATACTGGTTTTGAATCTACAACCACTTCTTCCTCTTAAACCAAATGTAAATAATCACAGATAGTATCACCATTGATAGTATCGCCAGCGGATAGCCCCATTTATAGTTCAGTTCGGGCATAAATTTGAAATTCATGCCATATACCCCCACAATAAATGTAAGCGGCATAAAGAATACCGAAAATACCGTGAGTATCTTCATTACATCATTTGTCTTTCGAGCCGAAAGCGACAGGTAAATATTAAGCAGGTTATTAGCGTCTTCCAGTACCTGATCGTAAAGTAGCATCAGTTTTGTGTGCAGGTCGCGCACATCGCGTAATGCAGGCCTGTCTTCACCTTCTGTAATAAGCGAATTGATTACCTCGTTGCTTAATACCAACAGCTTTTTATAGAGTCCGGCTTTGTTCTTTACATAATAAATGTCCTCTATCATGTCAGAAGGGGTATTCTTTTTCAGGAAAAGCTTCGATTCAAAAAAATCTATCTCGTCTGAAAGTTTGATTGCTGGTTGCTCGTAGGAGTGGAGGACATCGCGTAATATGCGTATGGCAACTCCCGTTGTTGAGGTAATTTTTCCGGTGTCAACAAAATCGGTCTTTATATTGTGTATAACGGACTGTTCGTTGCGGTGTATGGAAATAATGAAATTCTTGTTGAAGAAGATGGCAATCTTGCTGCTAAGGCTTTGTATGCTTTGCTGGTTCCTGGTTTCGGAATCAATCTCTTTGAGTATCCTTACGATTATGAAATGCGTGTCGTTGTGCTCTTCATATTTTGGAAGGTGGTCGGGATCCATAGAGTCTGTCAGCGTATACCGGTTAAGGTTATATTTTTTGCTGATTTCTTTCAGTTCGTCTTTACTGGGATCACTAATGTCTATCCAGTCTATATCGGCATCATTGATACGGCAGGACATTGCAGGCATACTACTTTGGTTTGTGGTGTTTACCCAAAGTTAGCATATCTTTTCTTAAGTTTTTTATAATGCTTTAGTAAATGGCTCTAAATGGATAGGCCTAAAAAAGAAAACCTTCGCTTAGCGAAGGTTTTCAAATACTTTTGACTGTCGTCTTGCTGGTTCTTAGTGAGCAGCAGGAGCTTCAGCTGGAGTAGCAGCTTCAACAGCTGGAGCAGCAGCAGTATCAGCAGCAACTGGAGCCTCTTCTGTAACTGGAGCCTCTTCAGTAACTGTAGTTTCTTCTACTGGAGCTTCTTCAGTTTTAGTTTCTTTACAAGAAACGAAAGAAACACTCATCATTGCTACTAGAGCCAGGCTTAAAACAACTTTTTTCATCTTACTAAATTATAAAGGTTAATTATTAATTCGAAGCAAAGATATAAATTTTTTGAAATCACAATGTATTTGGCTAAAAAAAATATATATAGCTTTACCCCTTTAAAATCAAGGCTTTCCAAGGGTTTTAATAGCTGCATTGCGTAATGTTTTGTCTTACAGATGCAATAAAAATCAAAAGAGAAACTATATGAGTTTCTCTTTTGATTTTTTATAAATAACAATGCTTATTTCGTTACCACTTTCATTTCGTCTACCAAATGCTTAGCTCCGGCATATTTTTCAATGATAAATAATACATAACGCATATCAACCATAATATTACGGCATATTGACGGGTCATAATGAATGTCGCTCATTGTCCCTTCCCATACGCGGTCAAAATTCAGTCCAATCAGGTTTCCTTTGGCATCAATAGCCGGGCTTCCTGAGTTACCGCCGGTAGTATGGTTCGTTCCTATAAAGCAAACCGGCATTTTGCCGTTTTCGCCATAACGGCCATAATCTTTTTTATTGTAAAGGTCAATCAGCTTTTGCGGAACATCAAACTCATAATCTCCCGGAATGTATTTTTCCATAACACCATCCAGATAGGTTACAGGGCCGTAGTAAGTGGCGTCTTTAGGTTCGTAGCCATTCACTTTACCATAGGTAACACGCAGTGTGCTGTTGGCATCAGGGAAAATACGTGCATCTTTCGGGCTAAGCTCAAGGATACCTTTCATATAAGTACGCTGAAGTCCTGTTATCCTCAGGTTGATCTCTTCATATTTAGGAGCTACATTAGTGTTGTAAGCATCAGTAAGCGCTTTTACCAGCTTGTAGCCTTTGTCTTCGTTAAGGCGGGCAATAACCGTTTTAGCATCGCCTTTTAATAGTTCTTTTACGCCTTCATAAGATGTAAGTTTCGAAGTACCGTAAATTTCGGAAGTCATCGCTTTAAAGTCGGCATTCTTTACTGCATCCGGCAGGAATTGTTTTGGCGATTTTGTCGCATATAGTTGTATTAGCTGCTCGAATACTTTTTCGTCTACATTCTTGTTGAAGTCTTTATATATCTCTTCAAGGGCAAGAATTGTATTGTCCCTTCTGTCGCTGAATGACTGCTCACCACGGGCATTATATATTTGCTCCAGTTGGTATAATCTGTAAGCCGTAGTCAGCAATTCAGTATTACGCAGCACAACTTCTGTAAAGTAATCCCTTGCTAATGCATAAGGAGCTATCTCATTGTAATTTTTCTGAAAGTCGGTCATCAGGTTTCCGTATTCAGCCTGTTTTCCTGCTTTGGCAACACGGGCAAGGAAATCTTTTTCGTAAGCTTTTTTAAGGGCAACAGCATTACTTTTCTTAAGTCCCTGTGTTTCTCCAATCCATTTTTTCCAGTAGTTGGCAATCTGCGCATATTTTGCAGCATACTGTATTTTGATCGCCTGATCCTTGCGCATAAATCCGTCGGCAACTTTAAGAGCTGCATCCCTAACCTCAATTTTTGCAGGGTTAAGACTGTTTACGATCTGCTCTACAGCAACGGCAGGAAGGTACTCTGTAGTCCTGCCCGGGTAACCAAATACCAATGTAAAGTCGTCTTCTTTTACGCCACCGATAGATACCGGGAAGTAATGCTTAGGTACATATGGAACGTTATCTTTAGAATATTTTGCTGGTTTGTTGTCTTTACCGGCATAAATACGGAAAAGAGAGAAGTCACCTGTATGCCTTGGCCATACCCAGTTGTCGGTATCCGAACCGAATTTACCGATTGATGAAGGTGGTGCACCCACAAGGCGTACATCTTCAAAAGTTTCGGTTACAAAACGCATGTACTGGTTACCTTCATAAAAAGTACGGATGCTGTTACCCTGCCACGATTCTTTAGGTAGCGTATTGGTAAGGCGTGTAATGTTTTCCTGTATCTTTTTTTGTTTGTCTTTTTCGTTGGTAAGTGTTGTTGCCCCCTCAAGTACCTGAGCAGTAATATCTTCTATCCTTACGATAAAAGTTACTTCAAGATCTGGATTTGGCAGTTCTTCGGCCTGGCTCATAGCCCAAAAGCCATTAGCGATATAATCGTGCTCTACTGTTGAGTGCGATTGTATCTCTCCAAAACCACAATGGTGGTTGGTAAGCAATAATCCTTGTGAAGAAATAACCTCCGATGTACATCCCCCATTAAACTGCGGAACCGCATCTTTCAGGCTTGAATGGTTTACATCATAAATGTCTGATGCCGACATTTTCATGCCAAGGCTTTTCATTTCTTTTTCGTTCATTCCTTTTAGCAGGGAAGGAATCCACATACCTCCTTGCTGCGCATAGGCAGGAAGAACCAATAAAAGGACAAGTAGTCGTAATAATCTCATATTTGGGTTTAATTATTTTAGCGGTGTGCAAGGTACACATTATTTATAAAAAGCTATAATTTGTATCTTTCACCTGTTTAATAATGAGTAGTATGTTTGATGCAATTGTTACACATATAAAAAAACATGTGAGCCTTAGCCGTGAGGAAACCGAATTGCTTTTGTCGTCGCTGGAGGTAAGGGAGCTTAAGAAGAAAGAGCATCTGCTTGAAGCGGGACAGACCTGTAATGACAATTATTTTGTTGTGCAGGGCTGCCTCAGGATGTATCTTATGACGGATAAGGGCACGGAACAGGTAATACAATTTGCTATTGAGAACTGGTGGATGACTGATTATTTCAGTTTCAAAAGCTACCTGCCATCAAACTTTTACATACAGGCAATAGAAAAAACTACCGTGATAGCCGTCAGGAAGAAAGTACAGGATGAACTTTTTGAAAAACTCCCGCAGTTGGAAAAATATTTCAGGATCGTTTTGGAAAAGGCCTATTCGGCACAGCTAAACAGGATTCATTATATTTTTAACCTTGGCGGTGAAGAACAATATCATATGATGATTGCCCGATACCCTGAATTCGTTCAGCGGGTACCGCAATATATGCTGGCTTCTTTTTTAGGGATAACTCCCGAATTTTTAAGTAAGGTGAGGGCTAAAAAGTAAATTTTTAACCAAATTTCATTTCTTAATCATGATTAAGTTTTTTGAGGAGGCATTGACGGAAATTTGTCATGTACAAATCAAATAACAAATTAAATTTTTAAAGTCATGGAAAAAAGAATGAACCTTTTTAAAGTTGAAGCTGAAGGATATAACACTATGCTTGCGTTTGAAAAATACCTTGCAGCATCTGAACTAACCAAAACACATAAAGAACTTATCAAGATAAGGGCATCACAAATAAACGGTTGTGCTTACTGTCTTGACATGCACACCAAAGATGCTCTTAAATATGGCGAAACCCAACAGCGTATCTTTACGCTTAGTGCCTGGAGGGATACGCCTTTCTTTACTAAAGAAGAACAGGCGATACTTGCCCTTACCGAGGAGGTTACACTGATATCAAACCATGTTTCTGATGCAACTTACAATGAGGCTGTTGCCGTTCTTGGCGAAAAATATGTTGCTCAGGTTATTATGGCTATCATTGTTATCAATAGCTGGAACCGTATTGCGATCACTACGGGTATGATGCCGGAATAAATATCTTGTATTCCCAAGGCGATGCCTCGGGCTAGTATATATGACCCTTTCAGGGTCATTAAACCCTGAAGGGGTTGAATATATTAACCTCAGGTGTAACCTGGGGTTTTTCAATGTAATAAGATAAGCCCTGAAAGGTGTAATTAATCCCAAACATAGCGTTCGTCATATCCCACGTTATACTCTTTAAGAAGAGTAATATATTCTTTTTGGAATGTTTGTTTGCTGTGATGCTCTTTTTGGTTGGCGGTGTACCGTTTCACAATGTCAACCTTCCTTGGATTTACTGAAAAAGCGCCATATCCGCCCTGCCAATAGAAATTATCATGTTGTTTCCCTTGGCTTTTTATCCATTTCGATGAGCTTGTTTTTATTTCCTTTACAAAAGAAACAAGGCTTATGTTTTTGGATAAAACAAAAAGTATGTGAATATGATCGGTTATTCCTCCAATCTGCAATGCAGGACTGTCAAGGTTTTTGCTCTATTTCAGGCGTTATGGTATGTTCGCGATATTTGGTGCTGAATACCAAATGGATGTAATTGTAGGCTAATGATTGTGGCATGTAGTTGTTTGATTTGGCTTATATGATTGTAAATATAATTAATTTATTTATTATCGATTATTATTACCCATGACGTTATCATGGGCTATTATGTGTGACCCTTTCAGGGTCGTTAAACCCTGAAAGGGTTTAATATATTAGCCTCGGATGGAATCCGTGGAGATAATGAATTGATGTGAGGATTATCGATAGGAAAATTAAAATAAAAGGTATAAAAAAACCGAAGCTAATGCTTCGGTTTTTTTATAATGTGATTGTCTGAATACTGCGACCGCCTACTTTCTAATCTTCTGTTCCCACTTCCATGCTGAAGCCAAAGCCTCATCAAGAGAAAGTTCGGCTTTCCAGCCAAGAACATTGTTGGCTTTATCAGTATCGGCATAGGCCTCAGTTACGTCGCCCGGGCGTTTGTCTACAATTTTATAGTTTAGTTTCTGTCCGCTTACTTTCTCAAAAGCATTGATCACTTCAAGAACCGAACTTCCTTTGCCTGTTCCAAGGTTAAAAACTTCAACTTTGTCAGCGTTCGCTTTGTTTACAAGGCGTTTAAGTGCTGTAACGTGTGCTTTGGCAAGGTCTACAACGTGAATGTAATCACGTATGCAGGTACCATCCGGTGTTGGGTAGTCTGAGCCAAAAACCGATAGCTCTTTCCTTAATCCCATAGCAGTTTGCGTAATGAATGGCACAAGGTTCTGCGGAGTTCCTTTTGGAAGCTCACCAATGTTAGCCGATTCATGTGCTCCGATTGGGTTAAAGTAGCGTAAAAGTATTGAATTGATACCGCTCACATTTGCCACGTCCTGAATGATCTCTTCACCTATCTGTTTGGTGTTTCCGTAGGGAGACATAGCCGTTTGTATAGGTGCGCTTTCGGTGATAGGCATTTTTTCTGCCTGTCCGTAAACGGTACATGATGAGCTGAAGATAAAATGCGATTCAGGTTTTGCCTGAAGTCCCTGAAGCAGGTATACAAGAGCACCAATGTTGTTTTCATAGTACAACAACGGATTCTCAACGCTTTCACCTACTGCTTTAGAAGCTGCAAAATGAATAATGCCTGATACATCGCTGTATTTTGCAAAAAAGTCTTTTACAGCTGCTTTCTCACGAAGGTCTATCTGTTCAAAATCCGGTTTTTTGCCGGTAATGGCCTTAATGCCGTCAAGTACTTCAATTGATGAGTTTGAAAGGTCGTCGATAACAACTACATCAAAGCCTTCATTCTGAAGCTCTACAACGGTATGCGAACCTATAAAGCCTAGTCCGCCGGTTACAAGAATTTTCATAGTCTGTTTTTTGGAATGGAAAATTGGTTTTTTGTTGTCGGTTGATGGTTGTCAGTTTTAAAGTCCGGTAAATGTTATCCGGTAACTGACAACCATCAGCCATCAACTATTTCAGGAATTCGATTACGCTGTCAGTAATGAATTTTATCTGCTCGTCGTCAAGCTCAGTATGCATTGGCAATGAAATAACTTCTTTTACCAACTGGTTAGTTACCGGGAAATCGGCTTCGTTGTAGCGTGTATCTGCATACGCTTTCTGGCTATGAAGCGGAATAGGATAATATATAGCGCACGGAATGCCTTTATCAAGCAGGTGCTGCATAAGTGCATCCCTGTCAGCATTGATGATGCGTAATGTGTACTGGTGGAAAACGTGGCTGTCCTGATCGCCTGTCACTACCGGAGTAATGATGTTGGCATGTCCGGCAAATGCCGCGCTGTATTTTGCAGCTGCTTCCTGTCTTTTTACATTATAACCGTCAAGCAGCGGAAGTTTTGTATTAAGCACTGCCGCCTGAACACTGTCAAGTCTTGAGTTAACTCCAACTACATCATGGTGGTAACGAACATACATACCGTGATTAACAATTCCCCTAAGTGTATGTGCAAGTGCATCATCATTAGTGAAGATAGCACCGCCATCGCCATAACAACCAAGGTTTTTAGATGGGAAGAAAGAGGTAGAAGCCGCATGGCCTATAACACCTGTTTTTTTCTTAGAACCGTCGGCATATTTATAATTAGCACCAATTCCCTGTGCATTGTCTTCGATAACATAAAGGTTATGCTCAGTAGCAAGCGCCATGATTTCTTCCATATTGGCAGCCTGGCCAAAAAGGTGTACCGGAACAATCGCTTTTGTTTTTGGTGTGATCGCTTTTTTGATCGCTTCAAC
The DNA here is from genome assembly GCA_003243255.1 of Flavobacterium psychrophilum. The sequence continues at coordinate 18,419 of QFQM01000015.1, forward strand.
AGAAATGTTGAAAGTGTCCGGCTCAACGTCTACCAGTACCGGTGTAAGCTGTAGCAGGGCAATAACTTCTACGGTAGCGGCAAAAGTAAAATCGGCAGTAATTACCTCGTCGCCGGGCTGAAGCCCCATACCCATCATGATAATCTGAAGGGCATCGGTACCATTAGCACACGGAATAACGTGTTTAATGTCAAGGTAAGTTTCAAGGTTTTTCTGGAAACTATGTACTTGTGGGCCGTTGATGTATGATGTGGTATCTAAAACTTCCTGGATAGAAGCGTTTACGGTATCTTTAATCTGGTCGTACTGACTTTTCAGGTCAACCATTTGGATTTTTTTCATGATCGATAAATTATTAATCAGCGCAAAACTACTAATTTAATGACTGCCTGCCAATGAAAATAGTATAAAGTATGTAATTTAGCACCTCAATTGTAAGCCTATGTTTTTTCTGTATAATATCCTTACCATTATTGCCAAATTTCACCTGAATCTGATAGCTTTTTTCATTCCCAAGATCAGGCTTTTCGTTGACGGTAGAAAGACTGTTTTTAGTACGCTGGAAGAAAAAATTCAGCCGGGAGACAAGACCATCTGGTTCCATGCGGCATCGCTTGGCGAATATGAACAGGGGCTGCCGGTCATGGAAAAAGTAAGGGCAATGCATCCTGATCATAAAATTGTACTTACCTTTTTTTCGCCATCGGGGTACGAGGTACGTAAAAATGCCACTACAGCCGATGTTATCGTTTACCTGCCGATGGATACCCTGGCAAATGCCAAAAGGTTCCTGTCGATAGTAAAGCCGGAAAAGGTGTTTTTTATTAAATATGAATTCTGGCCGAATTACCTTAACCAACTGAGCAAAACTGATGCTAAGGTTTATCTTATTTCAGGGTTTTTCAGGGCAGACCAGGTATTCTTTAAATGGTATGGAGGTTTTTACAGAAAAGCATTAAAGACCTTCAATCACTTTTTTGTGCAGTATGAAAGTTCAAAAATGTTATTGCAAAGCATAGGTTTTAATAATGTGACCATAAGCGGCGATACCCGCTACGACAGGGTAAGCGAAATACTGGAACGTGACAACGCGTTACCTTTTATCGAAGAATTTAAAAATGATAAGACTACGGTTGTTTTTGGGAGTTCATGGCCTAAAGATGAAGCCATGTTTACCGATTTTATAAATACGGCAGTTGATACTAAATTTATCATTGCGCCACATACCACAGGCGAAGACCACATTAATGATATAAAGAACAGTATCACTAAAAAAGTAATTTTGTTCTCGGAAAAAGAAGGGATGAACCTTGCCGAATATGATGTGCTGATCATAAATACGATAGGGATACTGACCAAGATATACAGCTATGCCGATGTGGCTTATGTTGGCGGAGGATTTGGTACAGCAGGATTGCACAACATTCTTGAGCCGGCTGCTTTTGGTGTGCCGATTATCATTGGTCCGAATCACCAGAAATTCCCCGAAGCGGTAGCTTTGGTTAATATGGGCGGATGCCTGGCGGTAAGCACTAAGGAAGAGATGAATGATGCACTTTCATCGCTGGTTTATAATGATGATGTGCGTTATGAAACCGGCCATGTTGCAGGAACATTTGTAAGCATGAATCGTGGCGCGGTGAATATCATCCTTAAAAATATCGACTGATGCAGGCAGTATTCAAACCCATAGAAGCGCAGGATATTCCTTTGGTAATTGCCATGATGGAAGAATTCTATGCTATTGATAACTATCCGATTGACGTGAATGTATCACGCGGACTCATGCATGAGTTTCTGGAGAATGAGGCATTGGGAAGGGGATGGCTGATACTGAAAGAAAACGAGCCTGTAGGCTATGTGATAATGACTTTTGTGTTTTCGTTTGAATACAAAGGCCGAATTGCTTTTCTGGATGAACTGTTTATCTCACCTGCTGCACGTGGCCTTGGTTTTGGCAAGCAGGCACTTGATTTTATCAGTGAACAGGCAAAGGCTTTATCGGTTAAGATAATTTACCTTGAGATTGAAGGTCATAATACCGTTGCCCAAAAGTTATACCTTTCTAAAGGTTACAGCATACATAACCGCGGGCTGATGAAGCTGGTTGTGCAGTAATTATTGATTGTATTTTTCTTTACAAACGTGCTCTTGAGTGGTAATGGTATCACCATGGGTGTCAACAACTTTTTTAGTTACAGTGCTGCATTCTTTATGGTCGTTAGAGACATTAATGAACATAATGGCACCAACAGTAGCAAACACTATTATGGCAATAATAGAGAAGATTCTAATTTTCATAATGTAATCATTTACTGTAAATATAAACAAAAATCCCGTTCGCCTTGGCGAACGGGATTTTTTATACTGTAAACTGTCAACCGTAAACTGTTAACTCAAAACGGCAGCAGCCGTTTGCGCTTCAGGAGCGATTTTTTTCACAAGTCCCTGTAGTACGTTACCCGGTCCAACTTCTGTGAAAAGTGTACCGCCATCGGCAACCATATTCTGAACCGATTGTGTCCATTTTACCGGAGCAGTAAGCTGTATTATCAGGTTTTGTTTTATCTCGTCTGGGTTAGTTACTGCATTTGCCGGTACGTTTTGGTACACAGGGCATACCGGTGCGCTAAACGTAGTTTTTTCGATAGCAGCAGCAAGCTCTTCGCGTGCAGGCTCCATCATAGGTGAGTGGAAAGCACCACCTACAGGCAGGATAAGCGCACGTTTGGCTCCGGCTTCCTTCATTGCCACACAGGCAGCTTCTACAGCATTAGTCTCGCCTGAAATTACAAGCTGACCCGGGCAGTTGTAGTTAGCAGGGACTACCACGCCTTCAATAGTTGCGCATACATCCTCAACCACTTTATCGTCAAGACCAAGAACTGCAGCCATTGTAGACGGAGTGATCTCACATGCTTTTTGCATAGCAAGGGCACGTTGCGATACCAGTTTTAGTCCGTCTTCAAAAGTAAGTGCTCCTGCTGCAACAAGTGCAGAGAACTCACCAAGGGAGTGACCCGCTACCATTTCCGGCTTAAAGTCTTCACCAAGGGTTTTTGCCAGTATTACCGAGTGAAGGAATACCGCCGGCTGTGTTACTTTAGTTTCTTTCAGTTCTTCGGCAGTGCCTTCAAACATAATGTCTGTAATGCGGAAGCCTAATATTTCGTTAGCTTTTTCAAATAGTTCTTTTGCAAGGGGAGATTTTTCGTAAAGGTCTTTTCCCATACCTGTAAACTGGGCACCCTGTCCCGGAAATACATATGCTTTCATACTGTGAGGTATTTATTTCTGTTTTAGTTTGTTCGGCAAAAATAAGGTTTTTTCCATAGGTCGGCTTAAAATCATATTTTGTGTTTTTAATTTTATTGTGAAGGGCTTAATATTTAACATGTTAATTAACATTTCAGCGTAATCGCATGTCAAATATTGTCGTACATTTGAAAAACCTTATTAAAACCCACTGGGTTTTCCTAAAATATTTTTTAATTAAATCCCTCCGCCTGAGGGATTTTTTTATTAATATTGAAAGAGTCACAGTAGGAAACGATCAGGCTCTTTTTTAATCCCCCCCAACCGATAATCATGGAAAGCCTATGTCCAAATTTGATAAATTGTCCCTCCGTTATGAGTATTCATGGTCGGACGCTGATAAGGCTAAGAATTTTAAAAACATATCTGATGACGATGTTATCGACAGAAATAACGGCTATCAGGTACTGGATTTTATGAACCGTTTTTTTCAGATGTCAGGCCTGATTTCGCTTGATTCTTTTCACAGGCTCGAGAACCTGATCAAAAAACACATGCCCGAAAAATGCATCACACGCATAGATATGAATGTATGGCTCGGTAAGAACTGGAATAAACGAATATGAAAAAGCCCTCGCTTTCGCGAAGGTCTTCTCCCCAATTTAACTAAAATCTTAAAGTACGAAGTATGCATTCTTTACAGGTTGTATATGATGTAGTGTAGGCAATACAGCCTCATCTTCAAACTCATTCCTGTATTCGTGTACCATCTGCATCAGGTTATTCTCTATGGTATTTGATATCGATACCATTGGAGTGTCTGTTGGTCTTCCTTCAAACGGGTCCTGCAGATGTATGGCCATTTTTTCTATAAGAAAACATGCTGCACCAATGGTAGCGATTACCGGGATTTGCATCCAGCCAAGATAATCGGTAAGTCCAAACGGCAATAACAGTATGAAAAGGAACAGTGTGAACCTTATGTACATGCTGTAAGTGGTTGGGAAAATAGTATTCTTAATACGCTCACATTTACCCATAGAATCACATAGCCTTGTCAGTGTGTTGTCTATCTCTACCTGCTGATAGGTATTTATCTTATCGTTCTCTTTTGCTTTTTTCAGTTCTTTGGCATGCAGCATCAGTATCGCGTTTGGCACGTGCTTATGATTTTGCACGAAACGCAGTTCTTTTTCGGTCAACAGGCTTTGTATTGGCTTAATAGCGTCTTTGCCCCTTAATGATTGTGCAAGGGCATAACACCATGCAGCCTGCCTTTTAGCGAAACGTTCTTTAAAATCATTGGCTTCAACCGAAAAATCAGGGTCTTTATAAAATGCGATCACCTGACGGAGCAGCGTACGCGAATCGTTTACGATAGCACCCCAAACGGTTCGTGCTTCCCACCAGCGGTCGTATGCCTGGTTCGATTTGAATGCCAGCAATAGCGAAATTATAGTACCGATTATGGCCGGTACCGCAATAGGAATGTTTATTGAAACTGCGTGGTAAAAATGGTGTATTACCTCAAACCCTATGGTGTATATTATAACCAGGGCAAGCTCAAGCTTTATTTTGCCCAGTATATATTGTAGCGGAATTCTCTTTTTTAATAGCATGTCTTTTGAAATTTAAATTAATCAGACCTCTTCAAATATGGACAACACCGGCAAACCGAGTGTTTCATTCACATACGCTTCTTTGCGTTTTTTCATTCTCACCTTCTCTGTTTTTCGGGTCTCTATCAGCAGGTCGATATTGTTTTTGGCAATAGCTTCGCTAAGCTGTTGTTCAAGCTGTTCGGGATAATGTTCGGTAACAGCGGCGTGGCTCACAATCCTTAAATTAAAATTGTTCCCTACCAATTGCTGCAGTTCCTGAAGCCCTAACTGTGCAGAAGCATGCTCCAGGTATAATGCCTTGTTGAATTCCTGTTCTTCATTTGTTTCGGTAAGGTGCAGCATAGGGATTTTGCTGTTTGCCAATAAATTCAGGCAATAGTGATGTATGCTGTCACGTTCCTGCTTGTAAGAAGGGGGAACAATGATAAAGTCGGTACGTAAATGCTGTATAAGATTTTTTAATAATGGAGCCGAAATGCCATAGCGGTTGTGCAATTCAAGTTTGCATTGCGGATAATTCTCGGCCTCATTATGGCATGCCTCTAATATCTCTGCCTGTAAAGCTGTTTTTGAGGGCTTTGCCGATCTCAGGAATAATGAAGCTGATTCTGTATCGGCAACATCACAAACATACATCAGCGTTATGGTGCAATTGGTAGTAACCTGCTTAAAGGCTGTTTTTACTGCAAAAATAGTGTCCTGCTGTAAAGTTGTAGGAATGAGTATGTTTTTCATCTGTATAATCTTTAGCGGTTATACAGGCAAAGTAATTACTCCAACCTAAGAAATAACTTAAAATAAAATTAGAAAATCCTAAGTTTTGGTATTAGAATTTTTAATGTTGGGTTTGCTGAAGATAATGCTAACTACCGTACCCTTGTCCGGTTCGGACTGTACATTGAGTTCACCGTTATGCATCCTGATAATTTTCATGGCTAAAGGAAGCCCAAGGCCATAGCCGGTATAGCGTGATGCTTTTTTACCCCTGAAGAAAGGCTCATATAAATAAGGGATATCTTCGGGAGGAATCCCGATTCCGATATCCGTAATTACGATTTTTATCGATTTTGTATCTGCTGTAAGGGAGACGAACACTTCTTCATTATCGGAATATTTAACCCCATTAGAGATTATATTGCCAATAGCGAGCTCAAGCAGCGGTTTGTTGCAGGGAATGGTAAGCAATGCTTCATCTTCGGGAATATCATTCAGTTTGATGCTGATGCGATTGTCGGGATAAAGCCTGTTAAGGTCGCACTTTACATCGAGCAAAAGCTCGTCAATACGGGCAATATCCTGTACCTGTTTGTTGCCGTCATAGCCGGTTTGGGTAAGCTTTAGCAAACTTTCGGTAAGATTGCTAAGGCGCGATGCCTGCCTGTTTATGGCTTCGAGCGCAACGGCATATTCTTCGGGGCTGCGTTCTTTAAGGAGCGCAATCTCAGTCTCGGCAAGTATGGTGGTTATAGGCGTTTTAAGTTCGTGTGAAGCATTATTGATGAAGTTAGCCTGTATCTCGAACGAGGTTTCGAGCCTGTCGAGCATATCGTTAAAAGTTTTGGTAAGATCGGTAATCTCGTCAGAATCATCATTGCCGGGTAATGGCAGGCGGTTGTGCAGATTAGAAGCACTAATGCGTTTCACCTCTTTGGTGATGGTAGATACCGGGTTTATGAATCGCTGTGCCAAAAAGCGCCCGAAGAAATAGGCAAGTATTATAAAGCCTATCGCCCCAAAGAACATGATGCGGGTAATGTATATGGTACTGGTATTACCGCGACGGTCTTTGGCTGTCACGATAACCATATATTTTATGCCATTTTCGTCAAATATCTGGGCATAGTAATACCTATGCTCATCCTGCATAACCCATGCCTTGCCGGTGGTCATGGCTTCTTCATAAAACTCATGGGGCAGGTGCAGTTGGGTATTGTATTCAAATGAGTTGGCACCGTTTACTTTCAGAACAAAATCATTTTCATCTATAAGCTCTTCCAGTCCGTGTTTCTTTAGTTCACGATAATAACGTGCCTTTTCAGGATCATTCTGGTAATGGATAGAAGCCACAATCTTGGCCCTGTCCTGTAACCGTTTCAGGAAATAATACTGGTTGTTTTGCTTGAAAAGAAAAAACACTACCACACACAGCAATAGCGTACTGATACCCGAAAGCGTAATATAGGTAGTTATGATTTTTTTTCTTATCTGCATATTATGGTTTTATTACATAGCCCAGTCCTTTTATGGTATGGATGAGCTTAGTATCATAAGGTTTGTCTATTTTTTTGCGGAGGTAGTTAATATATACATCTACCACATTGGTATTCATGTCGAAGTTAATGTTCCATACATTGTCCAGTATCTGCTCACGGGATAATATGATACCTGAATTTTTAGCGAGGTAGTATAGCAAACGAAATTCTTTTGCGGTAAGCAGTATGGTATCGTCACCACGCTTTACGGTTTTGGCAAGCCGGTCTATTTCAAGGTCTTCAATGGTAATTGTTTCCGGCGGAGTCTGTTTTTGCTGTGCACGTCGTGCCAGTGCGTTAATGCGTGCCTCAAGCTCACTGAACTTAAATGGCTTGGGCATATAATCATCGGCACCTGCATTAAGCCCGGTAACAATGTTTTCGCTGCTGTCCAATGCTGTAAGCATAAGCACAGGTACAAAATTTCTGGCGGCACGAAGCCTGCGGCAAATCTCAACCCCATTAATATCAGGAAGCATAACGTCGAGCACGACAACATCAAAAGTATTAGCCTCAAGCATGGCTAATGCTGTTGTGCCATCGAGTGCGGCGCTTACGTCAAAGTTTTTCTCGGCCAGTCCCTTTTTAAGAATGGAAAGCAGGTTTGGCTCGTCTTCTACTAGTAGTATTTTCATGTATAGTAATGAGGGCTTAGGCAAAAATAAGAATTCAATTCCAAAAGTTTTGCTAAATAGGGATGTATGCAATTCATAAAACAGCCGAATGTCATATTCTTAAAATTTAAAGCTTTGATTGCGAATTATGTTTTAATCGGGCTTGTTTCTAATGAAAAGAGCAATCGTAAAAATATATATAGATACTCATTGTAACATTTATGTAGGTTTTACGTACAAATACATATAACCAAATAATCAAAAAATAAAAATGAGAAAACCATTAGTGGTCGTTGTATTACTTTTAATTGGATTTTTATTCTTCTATTTAGCATTGCCTGTTGTCAATTACGGGTTTACAGGTTTTGCGGTAATCCTTATGCTGATCCTGTTGGCAATAGGGTTCAGCCTGACTGATATTAATCAGGCAAACAAAAAAATGACCCTGAAATTTACCAGGGCAAGTAAGATCGTACTAGCTATAGTGCCATTGCTGTTTATCTATGCAACTGTACTGCCCTTTGTGACGAGTGCCCCTATTTTCTGGAACCAGTCGTATCGTGAGCTGATAGGTAATGTAAAGGCAGGAGACAAAATGACCAACCATATCGCCCCGATAGCTATCGAAAAAGTAAGGGTAGTAGATGAGGATCTGGCTTATTTGTTAGGTGAAAAGATATTAGGTTCAGATCCTGCTTTGGGTAGTAAGTCGGAGTTGGGTGAGTTCTTTATCCAGAAAGTGGGTGACCAGCTGTACTGGATCGCTCCGTTGCAGCACTCAGGTTTTTTTAAATGGATGAACAACAAAGCCGGTACCGAAGGGTATGTAATGGTTTCGGCTACCAATGAGCGTGATGTGAAACTGGTGCAGAATCTTAACGGAAAAGACCTTAAGATAAAATACCAGCCTGCTGCTTTCTTTGGCAGTAATGTAGAGAGGCATGCTTATTTTAATGGCTACATGACTACAGGCCTGGCTGACTTTAATTTCGAGATCGATGATAACGGTAAGCCGTATTGGGTAGCAACAAAGTATGATAAAAAAGTAGGTTTCTCAGGTGATGACGCCAAGGGAGTTATCCTTATTGATGCCCAAACGGGAGAAATAAGCGATTATTCTGTTGCGGATACGCCGAAATGGGTAGACAGGGTTCAGCCGATATCGTTTGTGATCGAACAGCTAAACGACTGGGGAGAATACATCCATGGGTACTGGAACTGGAGTAATGAAGATAAACTTATGATTACCGAAGATCTTACGCTTGTGTATGGTGAGGACGGAAGGCCTTATTGGTATACCGGAGTTTCATCGGTAGGTAAGGATGAATCGAATATCGGTTTTGTACTGGTAGATACGCGTACTAAAGAAACACATCTGTACCACCAGAGTGGTGCTACCGAATATGCGGCACAAAGCTCTGCCGAAGGTAAGGTTCAGGAAAAGGGTTACCATGCTTCATTGCCGGTGCCTTATACCATAAACGGGATACCGACCTATGTTATGACCCTTAAAGATGAGGGCGGACTGGTAAAAATGTATGCTATGGTTGCCATTGGCGATTATACGATTGTAGGCGTTGGTAATACTATGCGTGAAACCCTGATGTCGTTCAAGAACGTGTATAATATGGCTGGTAACCGCATTAACCCTGATGCGAAAGACACCCGTACTAGCCTGAAAACGGTAGTGACCCGTATACAAAGCGATATCAAGAACGGTAACAGCTTTTACTACTTTACAGTAAATGGTAACCCTAAGATATTCATTGGTTCATCGCAATTGTCTAATGAACTGCCTGTAACCATTGTTGGCGACAGTATCAATATATCATTTGACAACGATGCTGAAGAGGTGATTGATGTTTCGTCTTTCGATAACCTGAAGCTAGGAAAATAATTATAGTAATTGACTGAATAATAAACCCCACATATATGTGGGGTTTTTCTTTATAATAAATCTTGCTTTTATAAGTTATAGTGTAACTAATCTTAATTAAGAGTACTAATGAGGTTTTTAAAGTTTCTGTTTTTTTTGATAATATATCAGGCGGCTACCGCACAAAATATTGATGGCACAGGTAAATATAAAACCCTCGGACTGATTTGGGGCTTTTTAAAGTATCATCATCCCGAGGTATCTAAAGGGAAGTATGACTGGGATTCGAAGTTTGTTGATATGTATGATAAAGTCGAAGCTATTAAAACAAATGCAGAACTCAATGCGCTTTATGCAGACTGGATTGCCTCTTTAGGTAAAATCCCGGAAATTTCATCCCGTAAAAAACTTCCTAAGAATATCTTCATGGAAAATGAAGATTACAGATGGTTTGATACATCCGGCTTTGATGCTTCTTTAATAGCGACACTCAATAAACTTAAGGAATGCAAATACAATGCTGGGAAACATTATGCCTCTGTAGGATCATTATCGGGAGTACAGGATTTTGGCAATGAGAAAGGTTTTAAAGAATTTGATATTTCTAAAAAGAGCCACCGTCTGCTGAATTTGTTCAGCTTTTGGAATATGACACAATACTGGAACATCAATAAGTACATGTTTGATGATGACTGGCTGGAGATATTGGATGAAAGCATTGCTGAATTTATAGCTGCCGACAATACTATTGCCATGGACTGGGCTAAAGCCAAAATATTCACAAGGCTTAAAGACTCTCATACTCAAACTCTTTTTAAAGGGCTGGTTGAAACGTTAGACCAAAAGAGGACCCCTTTTGCTTTTGTAAACTGCAACGATACGCTGGTTATTAACGTAGCTTATAATATGAATTGGTTTACTAAGAATGGCCTGTCTTTAGGCGATTGCATAACTGCCATAGATGGCGTTTCGGTAAAACAGCTGCTAAAAGATAATGCTGGTAAATATCAGGCTGCCGGCAACGAAAATTATCTTCGAAGCATGTACAGTTCCTGGTTGCGATATAATCAGGGAGACAGTGCGCGGTATGATATAGTACACAGGGATGGCACTAAAGAGACAAAGGTTTTAGAGCATTTTGAAAAAATTGATTTTGATAAAGAGTTGCAGCAATTAAAGGGCATGCCTGTAAAGCTTCCTGATGATATAGGATATATCTATCTGGAAAAAACAACTAAAGATGAATTAAAAGAATTCTTTGCTAAAAACAGGGACAAAAAAGGAATCATTCTCGATCTTCGTAATTATCCTGAGAATTTCAGACAAAGGGATCTTACCAAATACCTTCTGCCGGAAAAGAAGAAGTTCCTTTCGTGGATGCAGTCAGCAGGGATTCCGGGACTGGCGGAAAAAGATGCTGATGTTACGCTGGATTTTATTGAAGATCCCTTTGCTACAGGCCACAGCAAAGAGTATTATAAAGGGAAGGTTGTTCTTCTTGTAGATTATCGTACCATAAGCTGGTCGGAATTTTTGGGAATGGCTATACAACAGGCGCATAACTGTGTTACAATCGGCGAGCCAACCGCCGGCGTGGTGGTGAATGTAACTTCGTTTACCCTGCCTGATAAAACATCAATGCGCTTTACCGGTCCGCAAGCCTTTTACCCTGATGGAGGGGAAGTGGTGTACCGAAAAGGACTAAAGATTGATGTGCCAATCCGTCAAAAGGCATTGAAATATGATGCAGGCCTTATTTTTAGGGAAGCATTTAAAGTATTAGAATAATAAAATCCGCAGTTTACCTTGGCTTTTTTACTATGTGAATGATATATTAATCTATTTATAAGTGTTGATCTTTATGTCAAAATAATCAGCACTGTACATAGAGGTCATTGTTAAAAATATTTTTTTGCGGCTATCATATTCTTTCGGGAGTGCGAGATGCCGCAAATCTTTTTCCAGTATATGCCAGATCAATTCGGTACAGTAAAATTCCGAATCATCATCAAAAGTGCCGTTATGGTCAAACGGAATTTTCTTTGAGAGGTAGAATTCAGCTTTTTCGGCTATTTGCTGCTGTATTTTGGGAGTCGAATTTTTAACCGATGTCACCATGATTTTGCCCGGCATGCTGTAGGCTAAAAAATCTTCGAGCGGTTGTATCTGCATTCCGTCAATGGATGAAACATCTGACGATAAAGAATGGATTACAAACAGCTTATTATCTCGTTTAACAACAATGCCCGCGTGAGTTACATCATAATTACTGTTGTTTAGTTTCTTTGCTATGATGTCGCTAAAGTAACCAAATCCCCTTCGAAGAATAAAATCCCCCTCTTGTATGCTAAGAAGTTGTTCCAGGGTAAGGCGCTTATCGCTTATATGTAAAACCAGTTCCTGCTTTTCGGAGCGGGCATCGAAATAGAAGAAAAGTTTATAGGCGACGAATGCCAATAAAAAAAACACTATCAAACTAAAAAGTAACTTTTTCATCTGATAGTGTTTTAATAGGGTTTATAAAGAAAGACTAGCGTCCGCCTTCTTTATTCATGTGTACTTTCCATTTTCCGTCAACCTTTTTAAGGTCAAGGCTTTTCTCACCTGCATCGGCACTGGCTTCACCGCCTGTAACCTTGTACTTAACTACAGCAACAGAGTCACCTTTAATTTCGCTTGATACGATATTAACTTTAAGGTCTTTGCTCTTTTCTTTCATTTCGGCTTTTTTATCGCCTACCATACCTTCAGCCATGCTTAGTAGTGCACCGGTTTGCTCAGTACAGTACTCTTTTGCCTGAGCGAATTCACCTTGCTGTGTAAGGGTTAAGAATTTTTCAGCAGAAGCTTCAGGGCTGTTGCCCGAACAAGAGAAGAGTGACAGCGATACAATTGCCGCTGCAGCAAATAATTTAATTTGTTTCATAATAATGATTGGTTTGATGGCCGTAAAATTAAATTATTTACTGAGCGAAATTATAAGAAATATTTTTATTTATTAACAGTAACCAAAGCTGCTGCTGCAACTGCTTTTTCTACGATTCCTTCAATAGGTGTGCCTACAGCATCGCTAACCAATGCTACACCCATACGGCGGTAAGGGCGTGATGTTGGTTTTCCAAATAACCTGAAATCTGTTTTAGGTAGTGCGGCAATAGCTTCTATTCCTGTAAAGGTTGGGTTGTCACTGTTTTCAGAAGCCAGCATAACAGCACTTGCTCCTGCTTTTTCAAGAGTTATTTCTGCAATTGGTAAACTAAGTATCGCACGCAGGTGCAGTTCAAATTCATTAAAGTTTTGTGTTCCGGCAAGCGTTACCATCCCTGTATCATGTGGACGAGGAGATAGTTCAGAGAAGTATACGCCTTCATCTGTAAGGAAGAATTCCACACCAAAGATACCTGCTCCGCCAAGGGCTTCAGTTACTTTGCGTGCCATATCCTGAGCTTCGGCAATGTCCTTGTCAGATACATTAGCCGGCTGCCAGCTTTCCTGGTAGTCGCCACGTTCCTGTCTGTGGCCTATCGGAGCACAGAAAAGGGTAGGGTTGTTGTTCTGAGTTACAGTAAGCAGTGTAATCTCAGAATTGAATTTTACAAATGCCTCAACAATAACTTCTACTACGTCACCACGCGAACCTTCAACGGCATATTTCCATGCTTTCTCAATATCTTCTTCACTTTTGATAGTAGATTGTCCTTTACCCGATGAAGACATCAATGGCTTAACCACACAAGGAATACCTACTTCGGCAACAGCCTTAGCCAGTTCTTCGCCAGATGTTGCATAACGGTAGTTGGCAGTGCGGAGGCCAAGGTCTTTAGCAGCCAGGTCGCGGATAGCCTTACGGTTCATCGTAAAGTTCGCCGCCTTAGCCGATGGTACTACTTTAATGCCCTGTTTTTCGTAATCGTAAAAACGCTCGGTGCGTATGGCTTCTATTTCAGGAACTATAAAATCAGGATTGTGTTTGGCAACGATGGCATCCAGTGCTGCACCGTCAAGCATGTTGATTACCTCAAAGCCATCAGCTACCTGCATTGCAGGAGCACCTGCATAGCTGTCTACAGCAATAACCGTCTGGCCTATGCGCTGTGCGGCAATAACGAATTCTTTACCCAATTCTCCCGATCCTAATAGTACTATCTTTTTTTGCATGGATGTGTTTATAGTTTTGTGTTAGTGGTTTATTGTTTGCTGGCGCAAAAATACAAAAGTTTATTGTTTTCCTTATTCCGACCCTCTTCAAAGGAGTGGGAGTCATAATATATAAATACTTATTGTTTTCAATTGCTCCCCTCTCCTTTGGAGAGGGGCTGGGGGTGAGGCCAAAAAAAATCCCCCGCCATAGCGAGGGATTCAGTATTTAGAAAGCTAAAGCTTCTTTTATTCTTCGTAATGCTTCCGTTAAGATGTCTTCGCTTGTAGCGTAAGAGAAACGGATACAGTTAGCATTGCCAAAAGCATCTCCTGTTACGGTTGCAACGTTAGCATATTCTAACAGATACATAGAAAGATCGTCAGCGTTTTTGATCTCCACTCCGTTAAGTGTTTTACCAAAGAACTCCGATACATCAGGGAATACATAAAAAGCACCTTCAGGAGTATTGATTTTAATACCCGGAATTTCTTTTAGTAATCCAACAACAAGATCTCTCCTTTTGTGGAAAGCACTTACCATGTCTTTCAATACACTTGGGTCGGCATCCACAGCAGTAATGGTAGCACGCTGTGCAACACTGTTAGCACCGCTGGTTACCTGTCCCTGCATTTTAGTACATGCTTTAGCGATGAATTCAGGAGCCCCGATGTAACCAATTCTCCATCCTGTCATAGCGAATGCTTTTGCAACACCATTTACAGTGATGGTTCTGTCAAACATTCCCGGGATAGTAGCGATACTGCAAAAAGTTCCTGAGAAGTTGATGTGCTCATAGATCTCATCAGAAACCACATAGATCTGAGGGTATTTCTCCAGTACTTTTGCGATAGCAGTAAGTTCCGCTTCGTTATATACAGAACCACTTGGGTTACATGGAGAACTGAACATCATAAGCTTTGTTTTTGGCGTGATAGCCGCTTCAAGCTGTTCAGGAGTTATTTTAAAATCGCTTTCTACCGATGTTGGTACTTCAACAGGAGTAGCCTCTGCCATCTTAACCATTTCTGAGTAACTTACCCAGTAAGGCGCAGGAAGTATACACTCATCACCCGGATTAAGCATTACCTGGCATACGTTGTAAAGTGACTGTTTAGCACCTGTAGAAACAACGATGTTTGCCGGTTTGTAATCAAGGTTATTATCTCTTTTGAATTTACGGCAGATAGCATCCTTAAGTTCGGCATAACCGTCTACAGGGCTGTATGTGCTGTAATTTTCGTGTATAGCTTTAATAGCAGCTTCTTTGATGAAATCAAGTGTGTTGAAGTCAGGCTCACCTAAGCTAAGGCTGATAATATCTTTGCCCTGTGCTTTAAGTTCTCTGGCTTTTGCAGCCATTGCCAACGTTTGTGATACAGATAGGTTGTTGATTCTGTCAGAAAGCGGATTCATTTTTTGATGTTATTTTAGAGTTTAGTGTTTTTAATTAATTCAGTGCAGGTTTCATCCCCAGCTCTTTCAGGTGTCTGAAGTGTGCCGCTACAGCGCCTCTCATGGTTTTGAATTCATGGTAGGGCAGGTTGTGTTCTTTGGCAGTTTCCTTTACGATCTTGGCGATGGCTCCATAATGGATATGGCTGATGTTTGGAAATATGTGGTGCTCTATCTGGTGATTAAGTCCACCCGTAAACCAGTTTATGATCTTGTTCTTAGGAGCAAAGTTAGCCGTGGTATACAGCTGGTGGATTGCCCAGGTATTTTCCATTTCGCCGTTTTCATCCGGGATAGGATTGGCGGTTTCCTCAACCACGTGTGCTAATTGGAATACCACACTCAGTATAAGCCCTGCAACGTAATGCATTACGAAAAAGCCTATAAGCACTTCCCACCATACGATGCCAAGCAGCATTGGGGTAACGATCCAAACAAGCACATAAATGATTTTGGTAATCACCAAAACCGTCCATTGTTTGATTGGACTTTGAAATTCTCCATACGAAAGGCCTCTTTTTATGTAACGTCTCATCTGGCGTATATCGGTTGTTATGGCCCAGTTAAACGTTAGCAATCCGTAAAGGAAAATGGAATAATAATGCTGGAATTTGTGCATTTTCATCCATTTCGCATCCTGTGTAAATCGGATAACGCGTCCGGCATCAAGGTCTTCGTCATGTCCGTGGATGTTGGTATACGTATGGTGCAGAACATTATGCTGTACCTGCCAGTTGTTTACGTTTCCGGCCAACAGGTAAAGGCTTCCGCCCATGAACTTGTTAAGCCATGATTTGTCTGAATACGATCCATGATTGCCATCGTGCATTACATTCATCCCGATGCCTGCCATCCCAATACCCATAACCACCGAAAGCAATAGCTGGGCCCATAGCGGCATATCTAAAGCAAGGATAACAAAGTATGGGGTAAGCAAAAGCGAAAACATGATGAATGCCTTAAGGTGCAGTTTCCAGTTGCCTGTTTTTTTTATGTTGTTTTCTTTAAAATAATCATTAACGCGTTTGTTTAGCGTCCTGAAGAATTTTAAAGAGTCATTTTTTGAAAATATAGGAGGGTTTATATGCATAACAAGTTTATAATCTTGGGTTTCAAAGGTAGGTATTAATGAAAAGGTAAACGCAAAAAATGATGCAAAATTTCATCACGGAAATGATTACTTTTGTTCAAAATTAAAAACATGCAGGAGATACTTAAGCATTTTCCTAACCTTACTGAGGTTCAGATAGCTCAATTTGCCAAACTTGAAGAATTGTACAAGGAGTGGAATGCTAAAATAAATGTGATTTCAAGAAAAGACATCGATGAATTGTATACACGCCACGTGCTGCATTCATTGGGAATTGCAAAGGTAATGGAGTTTAAGCCGGGTGCCGATGTTATGGATGTGGGTACAGGCGGCGGATTTCCGGGTATTCCTTTGGCAATACTTTTTCCGGAAACCAATTTTTACCTGATCGATGTTATCGCCAAGAAAATAAAAGTAGTTCAGGGTGTTGCTGATGGCCTTGGGCTTAAAAACGTAAAAGCAGAACAAAAAAGGGCTGAAACCGTAAAGAAAGATTTCGATTTTATCGTGAGCCGTGCCGTGACCAACATGCCCGATTTTGTAGTATGGGTAAGGGGTAAGATCAAGAAAGAACAGAACCACGATCTGCCTAACGGAATCCTTTACCTTAAAGGCGGCGACCTTACCGAAGAGCTTGCTGTTTTCCAAAGGGTAACACTATATGATCTTTCCGATTATTTTGAAGATGAATTCTTTGAGACAAAAAAAGTGGTTCACCTGGCCATGAAATATAAAGTGTAAGTCTTTTTGCAAAATAAAAAGGAGTTTTGGGAAGCTATTTCAGCCGCTCCAAAACTCCTTTTCTTTTTATCAGGTTTTTGTAATCCCATTGAATGTTTCGGGCTTTGTCAAGCCAACGTTTCAGGTCGTCGCTATTTACTTCTTCAATTGAGGTATAGCGTTTTTCGGCAGCCTTAAAAGTACCTTCGTTTTGAAGACCAGGCTCATCAAAAGATTGTCCGCTCCAAAATAACAGGCGTATGCAATTTTTTAGCTTACTGTACCCTGCAATGGGGTTGCCATCCAGAAACCATACAGGGTGTGCATGCCATATTTTGCTTTCTACTTCCGGAAGGTTTTTATTGATCTCTTCGAACAGTTTGTTGCAAATTGCTTTGTCGTCTTCTGTCTGGATATTATTATATTCCTGAATTGTTTTCTCCATGATACTAAATTAAAAGAAAAAATCCTTTCCTGAATGAACGGGAAAGGATTTTTGTTATCCTTATTATCCTAAGAACGGATATCTGTAATCTGTTGGCGGAACGAATGTTTCTTTGATCGTTCTTGGCGATACCCAACGAAGTAAGTTCAGTACCGAACCTGCTTTGTCGTTAGTACCCGATGCTCTTGCACCACCAAATGGCTGCTGTCCTACAACGGCACCTGTTGGCTTGTCGTTGATGTAGAAGTTACCTGCTGCATTTTCAAGTGCTTTGGTAGCCTCTTCGATAGCATAGCGATCCTGGCTGAAAATAGCACCGGTAAGTGCGTATGGTGAAGTTTCATCAACTAGTTTAAGTGTTTCACTCCATTTAGAATCTTCATAAACATATATTGTAAGTACAGGGCCAAAAAGCTCTGTCTCCATAGTGTCATATTTAGGGTTGGTTGTAACGATAACCGTAGGTTCGATGAACCATCCTACTGATTTATCATAACCACCACCAATAACTACTTCTGCTTCGTTTGAAGCTTTTGCAGCATCGATAGCTTTAGCAAGCTTGTCGAATGAACCTTCTGTGATTACCGCAGAAACGAAGTTAGTAGTGTCTTCAGGAGAACCCATTTTGAAAGAAGCAAGGTCTTTTGCCATTTGCTCTTTTACTGCCGGCCATATAGACTGAGGTATATATGCTCTTGATGCAGCCGAACATTTTTGTCCCTGGTATTCAAAAGCACCTCTTGACAGTGCTGTCGCTACCTGAGCAGGGATAGATGAAGGGTGAGCAATAACGAAGTCTTTTCCTCCTGTTTCGCCTACTATTCTTGGGTATGTTTTGTATTTGCTGATGTTTTTACCAATAGCACCCCAGATGTCATTAAATACGCCTGTAGATCCTGTAAAGTGAACACCTGCAAAATCAGGGCTTGAAATGATGGTTTCAGTAACCATTCCTGCGCTACCGTTAATCATGTTGATAACACCATCAGGTAATCCTGCAAGTTTAAATACTTCCATGATAACATTTGCGCTCAGCATTTGTGTTGCACTTGGTTTCCAAACCACTACGTTACCCATAAGGGCAGGAGAAGCAGGAAGGTTACCGGCGATAGCTGTAAAGTTAAACGGAGTGATAGCATATACAAATCCTTCAAGCGGACGGTGTTCCATCCTGTTCCAGATACCTTCAGAAGATATTGGCTGCTCATTGTATATCCTTGTCATGAACTCTACGTTAAAACGAAGGAAGTCGATAAATTCACACGCTGAATCGATCTCTGCCTGGTGAACCGTTTTAGCCTGGCCTATCATTGTAGCAGCATTGATCTTAGCGCGGTAAGGACCTGCTAAAAGTTCAGCAGCCTTAAGGAAGATAGATGCTCTGTGTTCCCAAGAAAGTGCAGCCCATTTTTTCTTAGCAGCAAGTGCAGCAGCGATAGCTTTTTCTACATGTTCTTTTTCGGCATCATGAAAAACACCTACTACTTTTTTATGATCGAACGGTGGGTTTATGTTTCTTGTTTTTCCGGTGCGGATTTCTTCGCTACCTATGTATAAAGGTACATCAGTTGTAGTGTTGTACATTTCTTTAAAAGCGGCAAGTACCTGCTCTCTTTCTTTAGATCCGGGAGCGTAGGCTTTAACAGGTTCGTTAACAGCTTTAGGTACATTATATATTCCTTTTGGCATAGTGTAATGTAATTTTAAAGGATTAAATTAAAGTATTGCAAATGTACAATAAATTATTGTTCCTGTAATTGCAAATAATACAGGAAAAAAGGCAATATGCTGATTATTATGTTAGTTTATTGCAAACGGTGCGCTTAGCCTGAAAGTAGGCACCATAACCCTGAAGGAACGGGTAGTAGTAAAATTGATCATGCTGAAATAACCCCTCATGGCTCCAAAAGGAGATGCTAAAAGGCATCCTGAACTATAAGTGTGTTTTTCGCCGGGTTTAAGTACAGGCTTTTTGCCGATAACACCTTCGCCGTCTACAATTTCAAGATCGTTAAGCGAATCGTAAATCTCCCAGTGTCGGGTATTTAGCTGTACTGAATCCTTGCTTTGGTTCTCTATGGTTATTTCATAGCTGAAAGCAAACTGTATCCTGTAATTCTTGAAGTAAGTGCCTTCAAAATTAGTAGATACCGATATTTTTATGCCTCTTGTTATCTGTGTTACCATATTAAACCTGTTTAGCGGTTCTCAATCCTGTTTACAAAAATACAAATTTAAAGCGTTAGGATTAATTTTCAAAGATTAAATTATCTGAAAATAATATTTAACTAATTGATTGTTAATTAATAATGTCTGTAGAATTGGCTGTTCCAACTCCAATTACCCTGTCATAACGATCATTGTTCTCCCTGTAGTATACCAAAATTGTGTATTCGTTTTCTGTCTGGTAAAAATTACCGTCAACGGCATTTTTGCCATCTACCTTACCGTTTTTATCAGCCGTGATGTACATGTAGTTGTTAAAACCCTGTTTCATCATTATCGCTTTTTCATACAATTTGGTTTTCTCATTGTAGTCCATTTTGTATTCAGGAGTCTTGGCATAATTATTAAACATACCACCTACATAAATGTCTTTGTTTTCGTAGAAAGCTGGTGCGCTTAGGCTGAAAAACACCCAGGTATAGTCTGATTCAACCATAGGGTCGGTAACGCTCAGATTGATGTTTTTTGTTACAAAATTACCATTTACATCTGGGTAGAAGGTATAGGGTTTAGATCCTCTTGCTTCGTTTGTGTATAATATGGTATTGTAAATTTCGCCCGCAGTAATACGTACTACGTTGTTTACAGCATTCTTTATATCTTTATTTTCAAAATACAGGTATTCATTCCCGGCCCAAAACTGGGTTTCCTTATCATATTTGTAAATAAGGTCATTGCCCATAGTATACTGTGGTTTTACATTATATATGGCATTGTCGAATCGTCCGTTTTGAAATAATCCCACCTTTACATTTTGTAAAGGCATCTGGAAAGACATTCCTCTGCTTTTAATAGAAAAATCAAGATTATGTTTCTCAAGATTTGTAGACATATCCCTTGTTCTTTTTACCTGAACCGGCACCGTTGCCTGATCTTCATAAAGTACAAACCTGCGTGTAAATATTACTTCCTGGTCGTCGTTAAGTATTTTTAATATATAATTTCCGCTCAACAGTAATGTTGTAAACTTGTTAGGGAACGGAAGGGTGTAACGTGAATATATCTGCAGGGTGTTGAAAGAGTTTACATACGTTTGAATGCGCTGTGTGTCAAATCCGCGGATATAGTCATTTATAGTGAGCATCGACGAAGGTGTCCAGTCATAGTTGCAGTGCTGAATACTGTAGTAGTAATTAGCTTCATTGCCAAAAAGATCATCAAAAACAAATGTAAATGGTTCGTTGAGCCTGAAAAAAGGGTAGGCGTTCTGACCGTCTTTCATAAAAGCTACCGTCTTTATGTTGTAGGGAGGTGCTATTTCCTGTTGTACCTGTGAAAAAGCTGCTAAAGGCAAAAGAGCAATAAACAATAAGGCTATAAACCTTTCGAAGGCATTTGTCATTTGTTTTTGTTTTAATCGTGAACGTAAAGATACTAAATATATTATATCAGCCATTTTATGCCCTGCAATAAACAGGCCAAACTAACTGTGGGTTTTTTCTGTTAAAAAATATAATAATATTGATATTTTTCAGTTCTTTATGAAACCAAAACTATAAACCAATTATAAAATGAAAAACCTAAAACTATGGGTTTTCCTTGCGGCTATGCCTGTAGTGGGCTTTGCGCAGGAACTCAAAGGGTCCGATCCAATTCCTTTCGATCCGAATGTAAAAGTTGGAAAACTTAAGAACGGACTTACCTACTACATCAGAAAAAATGCAAAACCGGAAAACAAAGTAGACCTGAGGCTTGTAATCAATGCCGGATCTATCCTTGAGGATGATGACCAGCAGGGACTGGCTCACTTTATGGAGCATATGTGTTTTAACGGTACGAAGCGCTTTCCTAAAAACCAACTGGTAGATTATCTGCAAAGCATAGGGGTGAAATTCGGGCAGCACTTAAACGCCTACACCAGCTTTGACGAAACTGCCTATTTCCTGCCTATTCCAAGTGATGATCCCGCAAAACTTGAAAAAGGTTTTGAGATTATCGAAGACTGGGCTTTTAATACCGTGCTTACCCCGGAAGAGATCGATAAGGAAAGAGGCGTTGTGTTAGAAGAATACCGTATTGGCCTTGGTGCCGAAAACAGGATGATGAAACGATTCATGCCTAAAATGATGTATCAGTCACAGTATGCTAACCGTTTACCGATAGGCCAAAAAGAAATTCTTGAGAATTTTACTTACGATAAGATCAAAAAATTCTATAAAGACTGGTACCGTCCTAACCTTATGGCGGTAATTGTTGTGGGTGATATTGATGTAGCCCAAATGGAGCAAAAAATTAAAGATCATTTCTCATCATACGAAAATCCAAAGAACGAAAGGCCAAGGAAAGTATTTAACGTGCCTAACCACAAAGAAACATTTGTTGCGATAGAGAGTGATAAAGAAGCTTCATACGCTCAGGTTCAGCTTATTTATAAAGATTATACGGAGCCAAAGCCGGTTGTTACAGTAAATGATATAAGAGAGGAAATGGTAAAAGGACTTTTCTCTACTATGCTCAATAACAGGTTGCAGGAACTTACAAATTCGCCTACACCTCCATTTACCTATGGTTACAGTTATCATGGTGAAACATGGGCAAGGACTAAAGAGGGTTACCAGTCGTTTGCAATGACACAGGATGGTAAGCAGCTTGATGGTTTGAAAACCCTTGTTGAGGAAAACAACCGCGTAAGGAAATATGGTTTTACCCAGGCTGAGCTTGACAGGGCTAAAATAGAATGGATGGCTTTGTATGAGAGAGCCTACAAAGAAAAGGATAAGATGGAGTCAGATCGTTTTGTGAGTCAATATCAGTCTAATTTCCTTGAAAAAGAGCCTGTTCCGGGAGTTGAATGGTCATTCAATGCAATGAAGCAATATCTTCCTAATGTAACATTAAAAGATATCGATGGGCTTATCGGTAAATATATTAAAGACGATAACAGGGTAGTAGTGTTTACCGGTCCTGAAAAAGAAGGTTCAGTTAAACCAACAGAAAAAGAAGTATTGGCTGTTCTTAATCAAAGCCCGGATAATGTTAAGCCGTACGAACAGGGAGCTGTAGTAACAAGCCTGTTAAGAAATGAAGTTAAGCCCGGAAAAGTAACTAAAAAAGAAAGCAATGCTAAATTAGGGACTACTACTTTAACGCTTTCTAACGGTGCTAAAGTAACCTATAAAAAAACCGACTTTAAAAATGATGAGGTTTTAATGGAAGGTGTAAGTTTTGGGGGTACTAATTTGTACAGCAACGAAGATTATAAAAAAACACAATGGGCAGATAATGCACTTTCAGATGCCGGTTTCTCTGGACTGAAGCTTAATGATATCGACAGGTTCATGGCTGGTAAAATTGCCAGGGTAGATCCGTACATATATAACACGATTGAAGGTGTAAGAGGTAGCTCGACCCCCAAAGATATGGAGTATATGTTCCAGATGATCTATGCTTATTTTACAGATCTTAATCTTGATAAAGAAGCTTTTGAAGGATACAAAACGAAACAGACGACTTTCTATGAAAATATGCTGGCAAATCCGAATATGTATTTTACACAGCAGATGAGTGCTTTCCTTAACGAAGGTAATCCAAGGTATGGAGGCGTATTCCCAACAAAAGAAGCCTGGGGGTATACTGATTATGAGCTTTCCTATAAAAAATACAAGGAGCGTTTTGATAATGCCGGCGATTTCGAATTTTTCTTTGTGGGTAATATTGATGATAAAGCTATCGAAGAATTTTCTGCTAAATATCTTGCCTCCCTTCCGTCTAATGATAAACGGGAAAAAGCTACCGATCTTGGATTTCGTATGCGCAAGGGCGATTTCAAAAAGGTTTTCAACAAAGGAACCGAGCCTAAGAGTAATGTAAGGATTATGTATTATGGTGAAACAAAATACAGCCCTAAAGAGGCTCTTGCTATGGAGGCATTGGGAGAGATTCTTACCATTAAGCTGGTAGAGGAATTAAGAGAAAACGAAAGTGGTGTTTACGGTATTAATGCCGGAGGTTCGATGAATAAATCTCCTTACGGGTCTTATCGTTTTAATATTTCTTTTCCATGTGGCCCTGAAAATGCAGAAAAGCTTACTGCGTCAGCATTACGTGAATTACAGAAAATAATCGATAATGGCCCTGAAGCTAAAGATTTGGCTAAATACAAAGAAGGGGAACTGTTAGATTATAAAAAGAAAATTAAGGAGAACCGTACATGGCTAAGTAACTTCAGGAGTGCTTATATAGATGGTAATAATGCTGAAGATATACTTGTTTTGGAAGATAAAGTAAACGCACTTACGGCAAAAGAAATTCAGGATGTTGCTAAAAAATACCTTGGCAAGGATAAAGTTGTAGGTGTTTTAATGCCGGAAAAAAGTTAGTGTTTCATTTTACTATAGAGGTTAAAAAAGAAAACCCCTGATACAGCAATGTGTCAGGGGTTTTTGATTTATGTTTTTTTACAAACTTAATCTTTATAACAAACAGGGATAATTTCTCCTTTTGCCAGGCAGTAGCGTTCTACTTCTTCCGGAGTTAGCTTTTTAGTGTAATCTTCTTCAATTACGCGAAAACCAATACTTCTCAGCTTATCAAAAAAGTCACGCCCATATACCCTTACGTGGTCATATTGCCCGAATATGCGTGCGCGTTCTTTTGGGTCGGTAATCGTGTTGTCTTCAAAAGTTGTTTCGCGAGTCAGGTCCTGTGGTATCTGGAAGATGCCCATGCCTCCCGGTTTCATTACCCTGTACAATTCCTGCATGGCTTTAGTGTCATCGGGTATGTGCTCTAAAACGTGATTGCACAATATAAGGTCGTAACTGTTGTCTTCAAACGGCAGATTACAAATATCGGCCTTAACATCTGCCAGTGGAGAATAAAGGTCGGTTGTAGTATAATCTAAATTCTTCTGGTTACGGAAAAGCTTGTAAAACGCCTGTTCCGGAGCAAAGTGCAATACTTTTCTGGAAGC
>QFQM01000016.1 GCA_003243255.1 Flavobacterium psychrophilum
AAAAAGGATGGATCATTGGCAGCGACCGTGGAGGGCTTCCTGAAGCTGCACAGGCTGTTTATACAGGTGAAGAAAATGTAATGCAGGCCGGATTTGACACCTCAACCGTTGGCGGTTTCGGTGCAGGAGCGGCATCTGAATCATTTGATGAACCAATGACCGGAGCCACAGCTACAAATATTGCCAGTTTATTTATTGTCTGATAAGGTAAAAGACCGATTTTAAGCTTATTTAAATCCCTTACGTTGGTGAGGGATTTTTACATTTATAATAACCTGTAAGTTTTAACACGTCGCATACCGACAATAACAATTATTATCATTCGTGCGCTAATTTGCAGCAGAGTAGCTGTAAAAAGAATTATGAAGATTCACAAAATTGCTACTGGGGATACACTTGTTTAGGGTAAGTCATACAGTATTATTAGGAAATATCGAGTCGACTGTAAAGCACTAACTTCTCGATTGCTAAAATGATAAATTATCAGGAAAAGCTCTTCTTTTTATAGTAAAAAATTGTATAAAGAACTATGAAGTCAGGGGTTAAACACGCAAGGAATTTTGCAAAATTTTACCTCCATGTTGCAAATTATCATATCATATAAGAATGTTGCTGCCCGCACTAAGTCGAGAAAATTATGATCATTAAAAAGTTTCTATAAATTTTTACTAATTCTCAAGAAATCTAAATTTAAATCTTGAATACGAAAATTTCTTAATTTGGCTAAATAATAATAAATTAATGAAAGATACAGATATAATTGTTATAGGCGCAGGTGCTGCCGGGCTTATGGCTGCC
Organism: Flavobacterium psychrophilum; assembly: GCA_003243255.1. The sequence continues at coordinate 799 of QFQM01000016.1, forward strand.
CACACCTTAACAAAGGCAGGCAGAAAAGTACTCCTGCTTGAAGCCAGGGACCGTTTGGGTGGCCGTATACATACGATCAATGATCAGGGCTTTTCCAGGCCTGTTGAACTGGGTGCGGAATTCGTACATGGTGATCTGCCCCTCACCCTCGCACTCCTGGACGAAGCAGGTATCGGCACAACTGACGTGAAGTTTGAAATGTGGCAGCATCACAACGATTCTTTTACGATGAGCGAAGAATTTGTTGATAACTGGGATATGTTCCTTGAACAGGCCAACCGGCTTGACCACGACATGACACTGCTGCAATTTTTGGAACAAAATTTTACTTCAGAACATTATGCCAAAATGCGCAGACAGATTGAAAGTTATGTGGCAGGATATGATACAGCTGACATAAAAGACATCAGTATCTTTTCACTACGTAACCAATGGAATCATGAAAACGAAGATGCTCAGCACCGGGTTAAGAACGGATATTGCGGTATGGTAACGTATTTAGCCAAAACGATCGAGGATTTGGGAAGCCATATCGTACTCAATAGCGTCGTGAAAGACATTATATGGAAAAAAAATTCAGTTACAGTTACTACTTCAGATACTACTGCCTTCACGGCGCAAAAAGTGATTATAGCGCTTCCGTTAGGCGTACTTCATGCGGAGAAACATAATGCAGGTTACATACAATTTAAACCACACATGCATGAATACGATCAGGCATTAAAAAATATTGGCTTCGGATCGGTAATTAAGATATTGCTGGAGTTTGATGAGATCTTCTGGAAAAGTGAGAAAGTTAACAAGTTGGCGGGAACGGGCTTATCGGGCATGGGATTTCTGTTCAGCGATGAAGTAATCCCTACATTCTGGACACAGGCTCCGGCTCAAACCCCGCTTCTTACCGGATGGCTGGGCGGACCGCCGGCTTATGCCAAAAAAGACAACCCGCCTGAAGCGATTTTAGCCCTTGCAATCAACTCACTATCCAGGATATTTAAAATCAGCGACAGCCTTCTTACGGAAAGGCTGACCGCATGGCGTGTTGCCGACTGGAGCAGCGATCCCTACACCCTGGGATCATATGCCTATGATAAAATACAAAGTGCAAAAGCGCGAAAAGTTTTACGACATGGTGTAAAAGATACCGTTTTTTTCACAGGCGAGTATATGTATGATGGACCCGCCATCGGAACGGTAGAAGCCGCCCTTAACAGTGGTAAGCATGTAGCGGAAATGATACTCAAATCAGATACGTGATATAAACACCTGATTCAATGAGATTACAACACTACGCTTAATTGTTAACTTTTGGCATAGCCTTGTCATTGTAAAAACTATAACATTAGTTATGGGAACTTTTTTATACAAAAGTCGTAAATTACATAGCTATCCTTTACTAATACTCATAACAATGGACAACAAAACGATACTCATGAAAGCAAACGCGGCGGTCGCTGCCGGAGACAACGAAGGTTTCCTCCATTATTGCACTGAAGATACCACATGGACATTCGTCGGCGAACAGACGCTTAACGGTAAAAGCTCGGTACGTAAATACATAAGCAAGGCTTATCTCGAGCCACCTAAATTCACTATTGAAAATCTGATTGCTGAAGGAGATTTTGTAACCGCTGTTGGGAAAATTACCACTAAAGATGAAAATGGTGAAGAGGTAGAAAATGCCTATTGCGATATTTGGCGATTCAGGGATGGAAAAATGGCGGAGTTAAAAGCATTTGTCATTGCTTTGTAAAATATAATAGGGACAAGTCATCTTCGTTTTCCTTTCACCTGAATACAAGCACCAAAAATGTTGTAGTTTAAACATGCAATTTTATAAAAAGTATGACCTGTATTCCCGGAGCTTTTTTCGTATTATAATTATGCTGCTATTAACCCTAAATTTCGAAAACGTCTTATACCTTTATATCTGAAACAATTCGTGGAGTAGGAGATTATTATCTGATTCACCAGCTCTTCCCTCAAGGGAAGAGCTTTTTGTTTCATTTAAAATACTACTACAGCCAACCTTAATTTTTATAAGCGAGCAACCCCATCAATCGGGCTAAAAGAGATCAGGCCGGGGAATTTCAAAGATACCATAGGCATAACGATATAACAAAAAGCTGGTAACAATAAGTGAAGCTCGGGTAGCTTCTGCATCATAGCAGAACGGCTGCTACTGATCAAAGTCTATATCTAATAGTCTTGACACGTCGATATGTAAGCCTTTGGCAAGTTCCAGTAAAGTAGTAAATGCAAAATTCTTGCTTCCTTCTTCGATTGAAGCTATATCGGTCTTAGATAATGATGTTTCTCTTGCCAGGTCGCCGTACTCCAAACCTTTTTCCAAGCGTATGGCCTTGACGTGTGCTCCGAATAACACCAATCTCTTGTCTTTAAACTGCAGCATCTTTAAATTTTACGATTAACTTTCAAATGTAACTAATATACCTTTGTAGTAACCGTTCTGTGTCTAATACAGATTTAGAATAAATAAAATGTCCGTAAAATGCTGAATGACCGTGGTCGTGCTGTAGTCCAAAAATAAACCCCGTATTACAACGGGGTTTACGTACTAAATTTTTGAAACTCACTCAAACTTGGCACAGAGACCTTACCCAATGTGCCATGAAAATTTAATTATCTCATACAATTCAAATTTACGACCAAATAAAATAATTTCGTTGTAAGATTTTACATTTGTTTTTATAAAATAATTCAAAAGCATATCATTTTGCGAGAGTAATTTGGAAGCTGAGAGCAGCATTATATCCATGGAGAAAAAAACGAGTAGGGCGCTAATGCCAGCGGTATTGTAAAATTTTGCAAAATAGCCGTTTAATGCTATAGCAAATGAAACGCACCGGATCGCTAACTTTACAATTGTGTTACAAAGAGAATATGTCTATTCTCATAAGGATTATATTGGTAGCCCCGTTAGCGGGGCTTTTTCTTTCAGAAAAGCTACCTTTGCTCCTTTTGTACAATACAGTAATATGCAACAAAGCGTTAAAATAATTGTTTAATCTCCGTTTTATATGGAAATTGCATTACTCTAAAGATGTGGGGGCTTCTTTAGCAAATATAAATGTCCGTTATTCGCCGGAATAACGGACAATTTTTGTTTAAGCACCACCCGTTACTGCAATTTTTCATGCCATGGAGAGGGTAAATTGGTGAGAAGACATCAGGCACGTGAAAATTTGGTTAATTGATTAGTATACATAGGCCAAAATACCTAAATTAGCGCAATGCATGAACCTTGCTTCACGACAATGGCTCATTAACCTTACTTTAATATATCTATATGAATCTTAGTGGCCCGATTATTATCATTGAGGATGACCCGGACGAGGCGATGCTGCTAAAAGAGTTGATTGAATTCAGGACAGCTTCGCATAGGGTCATTGTCGTGCCTCAAAGCGCTCTTGCGATCAAATTCCTCGCGGAATGTGAAAAACCTTTCATGATATTAAGCGGCATAAACCTGCGCGGGCTGAATGGTTTTCAACTGAGGGATATTATTCTATCAGACCCTTTGCTGGCCCGTAAATGCACACCCTATATATTTTATGCTGCCCACAGCAGCGAAGATATGCTGGAAAGGGTATCGGAACTTCAGGCCGGAGGCTATTTCCATGACATAAACGATTACAACCAGTTAGGGGATCGGCTTTCCTCGATAATCAGCTATTGGGAACAATGTGCTGTTTAAGGGACACTATAATTAATACACTACTATTTTACTACAATTTAAAAGAATGAAGAGAATTTACAGCCATGTGCTGCTTGCCGATGACGATTATGACGATTGTGATTTTTTTGAAGAAGCATTTACTGCCGCATTCCCCGATATCAAACTATCAATATCCAACAATGGGGGAAAACTTATGGAACATCTTAACAGGCCGCCGGAGCCGCTGGCGGATATTATATTTCTGGATCTGAACATGCCGGTGAAAAATGGTGTAGAGTGCCTTGCTGAGATACGCTCTGACAGCGCCTTGCAGGACAATGTTGTGGTTATCTTCACGACAAGCAGCAACCCTGAAGATATAGAAAAGTTATATCGTCTGGGGGCTAATTATTTTATAACTAAGCCTGTTGATTTTAATGATTTGCCGGTGCTGATTGAGAAGGCTATGTCCAGAGTGGCACAAAGCGGTACCACCCCACCCAGTTTTGAAGACTTTTACATCCGCTGCTAAGACAGACAAACAAACCCATGGATAATCAAGCCGCAGTACCGGACCACATACTTAAAAACGTTTTGGATACCGCTCCCTTCCCTATGGGATTGTATACCGGCTACCAGATGAAGATCGTTATGGCCAACCGGTCAATGATCCAAACATGGGGAAAAGGAAACGATGTTATAGGAAAAAATTACACCAATATCCTTCCCGAGCTGGAAAACCAGAAAATATTCGACCAGCTTCGCAGGGTTTTGGCTACGGGAGAACCTTTTGAAGCCCGCAATGCAAGGATGGATATTGTTGTTGATGGAATCCTTATGCATCGCTACTTCAATTATAACTTTACCCCGATATACGATCAGGCGGGCAAGATTTACGGCGTGATGAATACAGCTGCCGAGGTTACAGAACTCAACATATCACGCCAGCAGAACATAGCCGCGCAACAGCAATTGCACCATGCCATTGATGCGGCGGAGATAGGAACTTTTGAAAAGGATCTTGACAACCGCACCATTACCGGATCACAAAGGTTTTACGAAATTTGGGGTATTGACCCAGGCGCCAGCACCGAGCAGGAAATGGTAGCCAGGCTGCATCCTGATGACATAGCTGTCCGTGATCTGGCCTATGAGCGTTTTCATGCTACGGGACACCTGGATTACGATGTCAACATTCAGGTGAAGGGCCGGCAAAAATTCGTACGTATTAAAGGTTCATTATCACTTAGGGACAACGGACGCTATATTATAGGGGTCGTCCAGGACATAACCGAGCAAAAACTTTTCGCGCTGCGCTTAAAGGACATGGTTGAACAGCAAACCATGCAGCTAAAGAGATCCAATGAAGATCTCAGTCAACTAGGGCACGTCATGAGCCACGACCTAAAAGAGCCGGTACGTAAAATAGCAGTTTTCAGCAATATCCTCAGAGAGGCGATAAACGCAGGTGAAAAGACAAAAACTAATAGGTATATCGATAAGATAAGTAATTCAGCAGCAAGGGTTACCACAATGATCGATGACATACTTCTTTATTCAAGCATGGAAGGAAATGTGGATCTTTTCGATCAGGTAGACCTTAACGCTATAATACTCAGGGTTCAGGAAAATTTTGAGCTTACAATACAGGAGAAGGGAGCCACTTTTGTCTTGGAAGAACTGCCCCCCTATAAAGGGTCAGCATCCCTCTTACAACAGCTATTCCATAATCTTATCGGCAATTCACTTAAATTTACAAGCCCGGGTGTCCCGCCAGTCATTACAATTACTGGCAGGACATCCGGCAACATGTTGTATATCGAAATCAGTGATAACGGGATTGGTATCGAAGACAAATACCTTGACAAGGTGTTTGGTACTTTCCAGAGGCTTCACGCCAAGGATAAATTTGAAGGTACCGGACTTGGCTTGGCGCTTTGCAGGAAAATAGTGGAACGCCATAAAGGAACCATACGGGCCATATCCAATGGCACAGGGGCAAAGTTTTTAATAGAGCTCGCCTTGTGATTTCAATAATTGGCTCGGGGTCTTCCAAACGAAATCAGCCACGTGAGCTATTGTAAACCCAATGAGTTTGCTTAAGCGCGACAATTATCCAGCGGCTTAACCCATTCTTCCTTACCGCAGCGCCTGCATTCCTGAGGCTGGGATAATTCTGAGCATTCTCCGCAATAGGTACAGGCATAAAGGCCTTTTTGGCCAATCGCCGTCGACCTTTTGTTGTAGAGTTTAGGTAGTACCGGTAAGCCCGGCCGTACCCTCTCATTTTCATAGAAATAAATGCTAAGCTTTCCGTTGGTCTCTAAAATTGCCGTATGGATTTGGCCAACATGCGAGATACCCATATTGCGCATCTCAGCAAAGAATTCATCCCTGGCAAAATTGTGCTCATTCCTTCCGCTAAGCACAAACCTGCCATCTTCAATCACGTAGACAGGATCACCTTCCACGAGCCGTTCGAAGCCTTCGTATCTCCCTGCCAGATAGGTAATACCCCGGTATAAAGCGATTATCACTGTAAAAACCAGAAGTGAGGGAACAATAGCAAAATCCTGGCTGATCATCGGATCGCCGGCCGCAGAGCCTAACGCAATTATGATAGCTACCTCGAAAATGGAAAGTTGCCTCACACCCTTCTTACCACTTAACCTAAGAAAAGTTAAGATCAGTAAAAACATGATCAGTGTCCTTATTGCAATTTCAACAGAAAGTTGTAAGTCCAGCTCATTGATAAACATGGTATCCCATTCAAAGTTCATAATCAGTACTTGATTTAATTAATTTTAACTCTTGTCTTATTTTATCTTTTTCCATACCAGACCCATCGATGCTTATATCCTGAAGGAAAATCCTATGCTCTCAAAAGTACTGTGCCGGTGGTCATGGCGTGTGGTGATTTCATAGCCGCCAGAAACATCCAATTGGATATCTTTCGTAATCAGAAACATCAAACCACCGTCAACCCAATGCTCGCTATGCCTGCCAACCTTAAGGAAACCATAGGACTCAACAAAAGCTTTAAGCATGTTTGCCAACCGTACAGAAGGTGAAAAAGTATAGTCATACAGCGCCCTGGTATGCTCACCATCCCATTCAATGGAAGTATTATAGCCCAAATCTATTTCTTGGCTAATGGTATTGCGGAAAAGAAATCGCAACTCAGGACCCGGATAGTCCGTTTTCATGGACTTGGCAGACAAATCGGGAAGTAGGACCTGTCCGATAACGGAAGCCTGTGGCAATATACCCTGTTCATCCCATAACTTATACTTAACTCCTACGACTACCGGCTCAAGCCCGCCCTGTGATTCCCGGGGCTGTTTTTCATAGCAGATAGTGGTTATTACCCGCAGCTCTAATTTGCTGCTCACACCATACTTCCACAGGGTAGAAGGAAGCTCAAAACGCCGGATGTCTTCAGAGACTTCATAACTGTGTGTCAGGCCGTTTTCAAACTGAAAGCGGTTTAAAGGGACTGTCAAGGGTGTCTCTGTCTGGTCCGGCCTGTCCGTATCGATCTCATCCTGCTGCGCACTAATAATGTTTAATGACAGTAGGAGAAGCAAGGTAATTTTTTTTTTCATACAGGTGTTTTATCTAAAGTTAACCATTGCTTGCTATTATACTTTTAAACTTTTCATAATTCTTTTTGTAAACGGATTGCCAAATAACTGTAACAAGACTGCAGAACCGAAAGTTTAATAGTGTTAAAGCAAGATACGGCGGATTTAACTGGGCGTTAACCGACAATTAACAGGCTTCGGTGTTTACTTTGCACGCAATAACTTGAAATAATACTGATATGAAAAAGATCAAACTTTTACCGATTGCAGCTTTTGCAATTATGGCAATGGCCTCGTGCAGCGACGACGACAGCAACACAATCGATACTGGCAACCAGCCCGGCCAGGTAACTGCCCAGGCCAATCTGGAAGAAACAGGGGATTACGATTTAAGCAGTACCCAGAAAAACATCCACCTTAACGGCACTTCTGCAACCTCCGATGACAGCACCGTTAGCACCAACGAGGGGTCGCGGGTAACAATAACTCAGGCAGGAACCTATCATGTAACCGGTAACCTTACCAACGGTCAGTTGGTGGTTAAAGCCAATCAGGACCAGAAAGTAAAGATAATCCTCGATAATGCCTCCATTTCAAGCAACACGGATGCTGCAATCGATATTGAGAATGCCGACAAAGTTATCATCAATGTGAAAGGCGGGACTACTAACTCACTTGCTTATAATGGAAGTAACAGTCAGCACGGCGCTATCTTCAGCAGAACAAAACTAAGCATCTTCGGAGATGGCACACTAAATCTTAACGGTGGAGGCAACACCGCCATCCACAGCCAGGGAGGTATCATCGTTAAAGAAGGTACCTTTAATTTAACAGCGGGCACCGACGCCCTGCATACCGACCATAATATTATCGTATACAATGGCGAGCTAAATATTAATGCGCAAGGTGACGGCTTTAATGCCCAGAGCGATATCACCATTAATGATGGCACTATCAATATCACCAACAGCCAGGATGGTTTTGAGGCGGGTGCGGTAAACATCCTTAACGGAAATATCAGGGTTGTTGCCTCTGAAGATGGTGTAAGTGTAGATGGGGAAAATACAGACGCAGCTACGCAGCTATTTGTTAAAAATGGCTACCTTTACGTGAACGCTGCAGGAAATGGTTTTGATGCCAAAGGCTCAATCACTATTGAGGCAGGAACGGTTATCATTGACGGTCCAACCTCGGATAATACAAGCGGAATCAATTATACCTCTTCTTTTAACATTAACGGAGGATATGTTATTGCGGTCAATGGCAGTAGTTCCATTGGTACACCAAGTGAAAATTCAGCCCAGAACAGCATCATCATCAAATTTGACCAGATGCAGGAGGCCAATACCCTGCTGCACGTGCAGACAACTCTCGGCGCCAACCTAACGACTTTCAGGCCATCAAAAGGTTTTAAAACTGTACTGTTATCCTCTGCAGCCATAAACGACAACGGAACGTTCCAGGTATATACCGGAGGCACGGTTACCGGCGATGTGCTTGACGGCCTTTACGAACTTATCAGCTACATAGGCGGATCTCTTTACGCTACCTTTACTGTTACAGGCAGTGTCACGACAGTGGCTGCGAGTTAATCTAATAGTTATATAGGATTTAATAGGAAAAGCAGGGGGTTGCGTAAGCGATACTTCTGCTTTTATCGTTCGTGCATCATTACACAAACATTCAAAATTTGAAGCTACCCTTTTCATATTATCAGAATCAGGACGTCACCTTCCTAGCCAAAGATCTTTTGGGTAAGGTCCTGTGCACGGATATTGACGGGATACTTACCTCAGGTGTCATCGTTGAAACAGAAGCCTACTTTGGTATTCAGGACAAAGCATCCCATGCCTATGGAGGCCGCAGGACCGCGCGTACGGAAACGATGTATGCACAGGGGGGAGTATCTTATGTCTATCTGTGTTACGGATTGCACCATCTTTTCAATGTAATTACCTCAGTTGAGAATGAACCCCATGCTGTCCTGATAAGGGCTATAGTCCCACTCGATGGATTAGGGATAATGGAACAGCGTCGCAATATGCCGGTTTCGAAGGTTGCATTTACCGCAGGTCCCGGTGCAACGGCAAAGGCCTTAGGCATTGATCGTAGTCAAAACGGGAAGGATCTCACAGGAAATGAAATATGGATCGAGGATCGGGGCATCCGCTTTACAGAAGAAGAAATTGAAGCTACACCGAGGGTGGGTATAGCCTACGCGCAGGAACAAGCTTTGCTGCCTTGGCGCTTTTTTGTCAAAGGTTGCAGGTATGTGAGCAGGCCAAATAAAATTTAGACCGTAAAATACTTAATCAATCCCCGGCAGGAACCATTTTTTTCTAGCTTCCAATGTTACAAGTCTGTACTTATCAATATCCAGTTGCAATCGCGTATTGTCTCCTCTAAGCATAACTTCTTCGGAACTTCTGAATCGGTCGGCAAAGATTTTTATAAGTGCCTGTTCACCCAATCGAAGATCTATCTTTCCAATGGTGTGGTATTTTAAGATAACACTCGTGAAGAAACCTTTCCCATCGGATTTTGTAATAAGAGGGTTGGGCTTTTCAAAGCCGCTGGTAAGCAATTTTGCCTCACCGGACTCTAAAGATTTCAGCACCATCTCGCAGATCTGCTTACGTCGCCCTTTTCCGCGTGCATAAAGAGGCAGTTTAATTTTATTGGGAAGATGTAACAGCAAATAATATAATCTAGGTGTTGTCATAAGAATTAGTTTTGAGAATCAAGGTTAGCGACAATCCTTGTAAAGGGGCCGCTGGCATGTCGTACGGCTTCCACTACTTTTATTTTGTTATGGCGTATGTAGTTAGCTAATAATTCATTGCTGATGCCTTCCATAGCTATTTCTTTGTCATGGAGGTTGATGTGTAGGATAAGTTCAGATTTATCCAAAGGCTTTTTGTAGCCTTCAATCGGGCTTGCAATACCATAGTGATGCTTAAAAAGGGCGAATTTATCTTGTCCCAGATGTGATATGATATGCTCAAGCAGCAGTTCGCCATCAATAGCTTCCAAATTGGGAAAATCAGGAATTTCCTCGCTAAAGGCGGTGATTACATTAGAATCCATAACTATAGTTCGAATTTATTTGAAGCTGATATCGCATTTTTCGACCAACAGCAATCGGTAACTGTCCGTCACTGCCAGGATGTCAAGAGAGCAGGCGCCTTCAATCTGGTTTTTGATTTCCTGCTCAATGTGTTCCATTTGGGCCACGGGCACCGGAAAATCAAACTGTATGTAGGTGGCAAATGCTTCTCCATGCTCAATTGGCTTTAGTGAGAAACTCGTATGATCGCCAAGGCAGATGATTTGGTAATCCTGTGTTTTGATTGCATGGTCCAGCTCACACAATAGTTGTTGGTAATTTAGGGGTGAAAAACGCTCGCCTTCACTTTTAATTTTGATCACGCAGGTGCTGAAAGGCTCCATAATTACTATATTTTTATAAGGTTCGGCAGTTTGTATTTCCTGTTGTGCTGTATGCATATTGTAATGATTTTAGTAGCATTTAAATACAGGAGCAGCGCTAACCGCTCCTGTATGGCTTTTTATTTTTGAATTATCTGGCAGAAGTTTTGGAATTTTCTGCAGCAACAAGATTAATTGCACCGCAGGCAGCATCACTGAGAATCATATCGGCCTCTTTTTCCTCCGACAGGGTTAGCGTCAGCAGTTGTACAGCATCATTTTCACCCACCGCTTTGGCAAAGGAGCATAATGTCCCGTAAGTAGCAATCTCGTAATGCTCAATTTTTTGCGAGGCCGCGATTATACCTGCATCACGCACAGGCCCAGGTGTAGTCTCCTCCAGTATACTCTCACCCTCCTTTATCAGGCCCGTCATAGCTTCACACTTTTTCCCCTCGGCTTTTTCTCCTAAACTTGCGAAAACGGCTTCAAGACGGTCAATCTGGTTTTTGGTAACTTCAAGGTGTTCAGTAATGGCAGATGCCAGAAGTGGTGATGTGGCGTTTGCTATCATTTTAGGGAGCGCCTTGGTCAGAGCATTTTCTGCCCAGTAGATATCTTTAAGGGAATCGATGAACAATCCTCTAAGGTCGCCCGCTGCGTCCGCCCGGGGTGCAACACCGTTGGTTTTGTTGTTGTTATTGTTACCCTTATTGTTGCCTTTAGTTGTCTCCTTGCCTGTTGCAGGCTCTTTTGAAGTATTTTTCATAATTATTCTAGTTTGCGTTATAAATTGGCCTCTCGTGCCCAAAAACGGTGGTTTGCCATCGCTGCAATAAAGTTTGCGGTAAAGTCCTGACGCTCCATTTGCTCATCCAATAGTATTCCCTGATCTTCATTATCCAGTTTTGATGCGAACGGAGCTCCTGAAAGCAGGGCTATACCATTACCCTGTGCACCGATTAATTTGCAGTGCCTGTAGGCATCACTCAGGAAATCCATCACATCGGGATTTTGGGACAATTCATTCATATCCTGCCCGCCAGGGATATACACCGCATCAAAGAGGACGGAAGAACTGGTCAGGAAACTGAAATCCACAGGTAGCTCCCCTTCGGTATCGGTTACAACCTTTCCAAGATATGGGGCTATGACACATCCCTTAGCATTTTCTTTTATCAGGGCGCTCTTCATTGTCAACACGTTCTTGTCCGATACCCCGTCAGCACATAAAATTGCTACCTTACGCGAGGCGATTGTAGGTTGCACCGTCGGGTTGTTGATCATGCTAAGCGCCTGCGATGCGTCAATTGAAGAAGGTACACTTTTGGGCTCCTGCTGTCCCTGATCATCAGCAGAAACGCCATAGTTCATGGGCTGTTCGGGTGTTGCAGGAACTTCCAGTCGTAATGCTGCCGCTACCCTAGCGGCAAGGTCACTGTCGATTTGATTAAGGATCCCTACCATGCGCACCCTGATAGCAGTAGTTTCGACCTTGCCCAACTCAAAGCTGAAGGCCTTAATGATATGTTTTTTCTCTACCTCTGTCTGGCTACTATAAAATAGTTTTGCCTGCCCGAAATGATCGGAAAAGCTCTCACTTCTCTGGCGAACCTTATGGGCGTCGACACGTTCACTATAGCTTACAAAGCCGCCTTCGGTGATCTTTGCCTGGTAAGGGCAGTTGCCGCCCAGCGAGTTAGGGGAATAACTTACGCGTCCGACATTGATTTCCTGGCGCATGTGCCCATCACGCTGATTGTTATGCATTGGGGCAATAGTTCTGTTGATTGGGATCTCATGAAAATTAGGGCTTCCAAGGCGTGAAAGCTGTGTGTCTGTGTAAGAGAAGAGCCTTCCCTGGAGTAACGGATCATTGGTAAAATCAATACCCGGCACCACATGCCCGGGATGGAAAGCCACCTGCTCGGTCTCGGCGAAGAAATTGTCAGGATTTCTGTTAAGTACCATCCTCCCTATAATAGTTACCGGAACAAGCTCTTCAGGAATTATTTTGGTCGGGTCGAGTAAATCAAATTCAAATTTATACTCATCAGCTTCCGGTACTATCTGTACTCCCAGCTCCCACTCAGGGAAATTCCCAGTCTCAATTGCTTCCCAAAGATCCCTCCTATGGAAATCAGGGTCTTTACCGGATATTTTCTGGGCTTCGTCCCATACAACCGCATGCGTCCCCAATTTGGGCTTCCAGTGGAATTTTACAAAATGGGATTCATTACTCTCGTTAATGAACCGGAAGGTATGCACGCCAAACCCCTCCATCATACGATAGCTCCTGGGTATCGCCCTGTCAGACATCGCCCACATGATCATATGTGCTGATTCCGGCATCAGTGAGATAAAATCCCAGAACGTATCGTGCGCCGAGGCTGCCTGCGGTATCTCATTGTGTGGCTCAGGTTTTACTGCATGGATAAGGTCAGGGAATTTGGTAGCGTCCTGTATAAAAAATACTGGTATATTATTGCCTACAAGATCGTAAACACCCTCCTGCGTATAAAACTTTACAGAGAACCCCCTGACATCCCTGGCAAGGTCGGTCGAACCGCGTGAACCGGCAACGGTGGAAAACCTTACGAACACCGGTGTCTTCTGTCCCGCCTGCTGCAGAAAACCCGCTTTGGTAAATTGGGGAATCGGGTTGGTCACCTCAAAAAAACCGTGCGCACCCGATCCTCGGGCATGCACTATCCTTTCAGGAATACGCTCATGGTCAAAATGGGTGATCTTTTCCCTAAGGATAAAATCCTCCAGCAGGGATGGCCCGCGTTCACCTGCCTTTAAAGAGTTATTGTCATCATTGATCCTTACACCGTGGTTTGTTGTAAGGAATTTGTTTGTAGCATCAGACTTGTCCAATGATAAGTCACGCTGCTTCGCTTCCTGGTCGTTATGGGCCGGTTTGTCATTTTGTCTCATTGCGTTTTTTTTTGACAGTTGATATGAACGTGAAGTTCCTCATTATCACATCAAAAGCTGCCAAATTCATACTAAAACAATTTACATGATTTTGCTTGATGCAAAATCATGTCCTACGACGATCAATAAAGATATAAGTATCTATAAAACAAATACTTATATTGTAAAATAAGCGCATTACTTCCGCTTATGGATGAGGCAGACGTATTATTATGTAAAAAACTTTAAATGATCTTTAAAACTCTGATAAAATTAAGCTGCGTAATTTGGAAGAAGCGCAAAAGAGTATTGCGATAACCACAAATTGAAATAAAACAGTTACCACATGGATCAGATAACACAAGCACTATTTGCAGCATCCCGCCAGGGCAACGTCCCTGTATTAAGGGAAATATTTCCTTTGAAAAACAATCTGGATATACAGGATGAAAAAGGCTTCACACCGCTAATTCTCGCCGCCTATAACAATCATCCCGAAGCGGTAAAAGAACTTCTTGAAGCAGGAGCTTCAATAGATGTGGGGGATAATAGTGGCAACACCGCACTAATGGGTGCGAGCTTCAAAGGCTATTCCGAGATCGTAAAAATATTGATAGAGGAAGCCGCAGCTCTCGACATCCAGAATGGGAACGGCGGAACGGCACTGATGTTCGCTGCAATGTTCGGTCGCAATGACATTGTGGAGCTTCTTCTGGCGTCGGGGGCCGACAGGCATATCAAAGATTTCAGGGGCATGGCCGCGCTCGACCTTGCCGCGCAACAGGGTAATACCTATGCAGTTGCAATCCTTCAGGAACATATAAACGAAGAATAATCAAATTAAAACATAAAGTCTATGAGAACTACAGATATAGTAATACGGCTTAACGGGCAACAGGTACCGGAACTTAAAATCGGGAACCCGCAAAACTACCCGCTTTTTTATAGCGAGCTGCGTAATGCCATTAGCCTGCAGCAAGGGGATATTGTTCATAAGGGAGATTACTTCCGCCTGGATCACCATCTTTTGCCAAAAGACGATAAGGGATACACTACCTATGCACTGTTTAGGGATATAAACCTCACGGAAAACGATGATGATGCCGGTTTATGGGAACAACTTGAAAATCAGTTGGAATATCTGAATTATCCTGAAATAAGGGAATCGGCTACGCACCATCAGCTCGTTGAACTGTCTACGCTACCGGAAGCAGACAGGAACATCAGGCTGCAGGAAGAAGCTGTTTCAGAAGATGTCTTGGTACGCATCGCCGGCACAAGAGAACAACTGGAATTTGATCCCCTGGTAGGCGAAGGCAACAAAATTCTCTATGACCGCCTGGCAAAGCTTATATATGACAGGGAAATTGAGATCATGTATAAAGGGCCAAAGTTGAATTTCGATGAAAACAGGGATCTTTTTATAAATTCGGATGAGTTTTCAATTTACATCCTGTTCCGTTCCCGCAGGGACAGCAATTATGAAGATAATGAGCTTTTGTGGTCCAATCTGGGCAATGACCTTAAAGTACTTTCAAAGATTACGCTGCTCAAATCTTCAAAAGATTATCAGGTGCTGCTTTTTACGCATGAGGACATATCGTATGGTGACGATGCGATTCAGCTCTAAAATCTAATGCCATGCCATGGTACAACGGGGATTATCCTCCATCTTATAAGAATCAGCCGGAACAGCTGCGCAAAAAAGCTGTGGAGATTGCAAATGCACTTATAACGGAGGGTGTAGAAGAGGGCATTGCTATTGCAACGGGCTTAAAGCAGGCCCGTAAGTTTTTTGCCAATAATCAGAAATAAAAAGCCCGGAATATCCGGGCTTTTCCATAAATAACTTGGTAACACACCAAATTAGTCCTCTTGCCTGTTTCCTTTTTCTTTAAGATATCTTTCGACTTCTTCAGGATTATTTCCCACCGCTCTCACCGCACCGGAGAGCCTTTGCGAGGATACACCAAATTTATTCTTCCAATAGTCCATCTCATACCTTTCAGTAAGGCTAATTCTTGAACGGTCCTGTCCACCCGTATTGTTTCTGTCATCTGCCATAGCTAATCTTTTAAACTACATAAAGTTAGTGATTTGACAGCAGGGTTATTTTACATGTTATTTCGACAGGTTTGTATTATTTTTCAATAGGTGCTCTTTATTTTTTACAGTTAACATTTATACTGAGCGCATAATGATACAAGTGATTCGAAAAATTATACAAGATGATTTTAGATAGATATGACGAACTTTGAATATCTCAATCGGATCAAATTAGCATCCCGTTCCAATCATAGAGCAAATGCTCAAAAACAAACCCTGGATAATGGATCCGGTTATGATACGCGTAGCTGGCCATGACTCCGGGGTTTACAACACTAGTCAGCAATTCAACTAAACATATATATGCCATCAAGCCTGATCATAAAATGCGCTGCATCTATTGCTTACAGAAACTGGAATATAGCTTTTGCCGAAAGTGCGACAGCGGGAAGGATGTGTTCGGAGTTCTCCCTGACGCCGGATTCTGGAAAGATCTTACGCGGAGGTATCTGTTGCTATGAAATTTTCATAAAGGAGCAAATCCTAAAGGTACCGCATAAACTAATTAAGCAGTATACCGCAGAATCAGCAGAGGTAACCCTTGAAATGGCTAAAAATGCAACGAGGTTCTTTAACAGTAATGTTACAGTGGCGGTAACCGGACTTACCGCGCCAGGTGGCAGTGAGACAGAAGATAAACCTGTTGGGACCATGTTTTTGTGTATTATCACACCCGTTGGCACAATCCACGACAGGACCGTGTTTTCCGGTTCTCCGGAAGAAATTATAAAACAGGTTATCGAACGGGCGGCAGCCCTTATTACAGAGCAGTTAACTATAAATAACTAAATATAAAGAGTATGAAAAATTCGGTAGAACCAACAAATGAAAAAGGCCGCAGGACCGTAAAGGCAAAATCAGCGGCAGCAGAAGGCTTAAGGGAGCTTTTCATTGATGAGCTTAAAGACATCATCTACGCGGAACGCGCTTTAGTAAAATCGCTGCCCAAAATGGCAAACAATGCCTCTGAAGGCAAATTAAGGGATGCAATAAATGAACATATCGCTATAACTGAGCGCCAGGTAGAACGCCTTTCTCAGGTGTTTGCATTATTAGGGGAGTCAGATCGAGGCAAGAAATGTGAAGCGATGGAAGGCCTTATAAAAGAAGGGGAAACCATCCTGGAAGATACGGAACTGGGACCGGTAAGAGATGCGGGAATAATTTCAGCATCCCAAAAAATAGAACATTACGAGATCGCTTCATACGGCACTCTGGTAGCTTTTGCAAAGATTTTAGGAGAAGATGAAGTTGCCTCGTTACTTGAACAAACGCTTGCCGAAGAAAAAGAAGCTGATATGCTGCTTACCGAAGCAGCCTATGATACGATCAATCTCGATGCTGCTGAAGGCGAAGGAAATGATCAGGATATATAATCCTCGATAATTTCCCATCTTATATATTATAGCTTACAGTAAATAATCATGAGACTAAAACATATCGTCTTTGGTGGCCTGGCAGCCCTCATTATGATCAGTGCCCAGTCCTGTATCGACAACAATAACAGGGACAATAAAGAATCGCAGGGCCGCAACCGCGAGTCCGATTATAGGCAGGATGCCCCTACCTACAACAAAACAAGGGATGATACAGAGGAAAATATGGATACTGTTTCGACAGAAACACGTATACCCAAAGATACTGTCGAAATTAAGTCCAAAGGTAATGCCTCCTCCAAATGAGAAGTCTTTAAATAACAAAAGCCGGCATTGCCGGCTTTGTTTTTATCTGTTATGTAACATATCAGTAATTGATCATAAAGTACTCTTTATTGAAGCCATCGGTAATATATTGCCAGTTGATATATATGATTTCCGTCAGTATCTTTTTCAATTCATTGAACTCATTAGGCTTTTTGATGAATACGTTGGCACCAAGGTTAAATACCTGTTCAACGGTAATGGTATCAGAAACTGATGAATATATTGCA
Source organism: Flavobacterium psychrophilum (assembly GCA_003243255.1). The sequence continues at coordinate 18,446 of QFQM01000016.1, forward strand.
ATGGTTATATCGCGTAAATCCCTGTTTCTTTTTATCTCACGTAAACATTCGATACCCGATTTTCCCGGCATATTAAGGTCAAGAAAGATTATATGAGGCTTTTCCTGAGCAGAATTCAGGTACTCCATAAGTTCAATTCCATCTTCGCACATGTGTAAGGTGTGGTGTATTTTTACGTGATTGAATACTTTCTGGAAAAGAAGGCGGTCGTCCTGATCGTCTTCAGCAAGTACGATATGAAGTTTGTCAAGATACATGGCTACTTTTTTAAGTTTGTATTATTGCTCTAAAGTTACGGCGGCTTTGTGCCAGTTTTTGAAAAGAACTTGGTGTTAGGCCGGTGATGTTCTTAAACTGGTTCGATAAATGGCCCACACTGCTATAATTCAGCTTATAGGATATCTCAGTTAACGACAATGACTCTGAGGTGAGCAGTTTTTTGACCCGCTCAATTTTACTGATAATAATAAAATTTTCTACAGTGATATGGCATACCTCTGTAAAGACCTGTGCAATGCTCCTGTAACTCTCCCCCAGTTTTTCAGACAGGTGCGCTGATATTTTTATCAGCGGCATATTGCCATTATCAAGCATTTCATTAATGACGGCCTTAACCTTTTGTACCATTATGGCTTTTTTATTGTCAATAACCTCAATGCCGTAGTGGTTAACTACCTCATGTATTTTTTTGTAGTCGCACTCAGGTACCTTATCAAAGAAGTATACAGAACCATTTTCGTTCAGGGCATAGCGGTAACCGAATTTATCCAACTGCTCACGCAATACGATCCGATACATCGTATCAGCGTTATAACGAAGGTAAAGGTTCATGGGTGGTGTGGTTTAGTAAGTAAATGTATGAAATTGGCATCCCAAAACCCTTGAAATTTATCTTAATTGTGATTTTTATAACATTTTTGAATAATTTCAGTTCATACGCGTTTACGTAAAATAATGTAAGATACGTATACTGTTTGATCTTACCTTTGCTTATTTCACATTCAAAACGGTATGAGCGAAAATAATTTACATCCAAACCAGTTGTCATTGGCATTCATAGCAAGTCACGACCTGCAGGAACCATTACGTAAGATTCAGCTTTTTACCGCTTTTATTGCCGAGGACCAGCACTCGCAGCTTTCTGATGAAGCAAAGGGCTATTTGCTACGCATTACAAGATCTATCGAGCGTATGCAGCATCTCACTGAAAGCCTTTTATCCTACTGGAATCTTACAGAAAGTGATATTGCCGGTAAGTTTGAACATATTGACCTTCACCAAATGATAGCGGATATCAGGGTTCAGTTGTCTGATAAAATTCTGGCAGCAGGAGCTACAATAGAAATAATGGAGATGCCTATTGTTTATTCAGATCCCTTTTTGATATCAGTGCTATTTACTAATCTTTTAGAAAACGCCGTCCTGTTTAAAAATCCGGCACATGCCTCCCAAATTACCCTTACATCAGAAACTGTGCTAAGGGATAAAGCGCGATACCACAAAATCACAATCACAGACACAGGCATAGGTTTTTCAGATGAAAGTGCTTCCAGAATTTTTGAGCCGCTACAGCGCCTTCACTCTAAAGATAAATTTGAAGGTGCGGGAATGGGACTAACCATATCCAGCGAGATAGCAAAACTTCAAGGTGGCTTTATTACAGCCAGCGGTGCTCCCGGAGAGGGTGCCACATTTTCTGTATTTATACCGGTTAACCAATAAGATTTTAAGCCGCTATCTAAGTAAATAAAAAGGAAAATATCTGAGTGGTAAAAATTTCTTAATTTCTTATTGATGGCTCATTTAAAGCCTATCTTTATGAAATGATAACCAATCACAATATAGCTGCATCAGGGCACTCAAATTCAGGAGATAGTCAAAACCAGCGTATCATCAAAGCTTCCGATATAGGCACAATTTTTTTGGATCTGGGACTGAAGATCACTACATATACTCCCTCTGTAACCGGAATTTTTAATTTAAACACCGATTTTCATGGGCTTTTTATAGGTGATATAGCCGCTCAGTTGGGCTACATTGATCTTGTCAGCGATATAGAAACTGTGCTTGAACAGCTCAATGAAATAGAAAAAGAGATCAAACTGCAAGACGGCAGCATTTACCTGTTCCGGCTTACCCCCTACCGTACTGATAAGGACCCTATCCGTGGGATTGTCATCACATTTATTAATATTACTGAATCGAGGCGTGCAGAAGAAAGGCTTCAGAAGGCTGAATCTTTACAGCGCGAGAAGGAAAGCAGGGAGCTACTTCGTTCAGTAATTGATAGTTCTCTGGACATTATACAGGTACTCAAGTCGGTACGAAATGATAAAGGAACAATCATCGATTTTAAATGGATTATGCAAAACCAAAAGGCTTTCCAACAGAACGGTGATGTTATAGGAGCAAGTTTGCTCGAAAAAAATCCTGGAGTTGTTGACGCCGGAATTTTTGAAAAGTTAAAGCAGGTTACTGATACAGGGGTTCCCCAGGAACTGGAACAATACTACTCCTCAGAACAATTTTCGGAAAAGTGGTTTTATCTGGCCATGGTAAAACAGGATGATGGCGTAGTAATGACTACACGCGACATTACAGAGCAGGTAAAAGCAAAAAAAGAAATTTTTGTTTTAAAGGATGAACTTGCCCAAAATGTCACTGACAAATATTTAGGACTTTTCAACGCTATTGATGAAGGTTTTTGCATTATAGAAGTTCTTTTTGATAAAGAGGAAAAGCCCTATGACTGGAGGTTTCTCGAAGTCAATCCCGCTTTTGAAAAAAACAATGGGTTATTTAATGCCACTGGGAAAACAATGGTGGAAATGGCTCCTGATATTGAGCCGAAATGGTTTGAAATTTATGGAACAGTTGCAAAAACCCAAAAACCACTTCGCTTTAAGGAACATTCTGTAGCACTTAAACGTCACTTTGATTTATACGCCTTCCCCGTGGACAAACCGGGGGACAATCACGTAGCTGTAATCTTTACAGATATAACCCAGCGCATCATTAGTGAGGATGCGTTGCGGAATTCTGAGGAACGTCTTCGCGTAACTATGGAGAGTGCGCTGGACTATGTAATTATTACTATGGACACCCAAGGCAATATCCAACACTGGAATACCGGGGCGAAACACACCTTTGGATATTCACTGGAAGAAGTAACTGGTAAATCCTTTGGCCTGATTTTTACAGCAGCAGACAGGCAGGATAATATTCCTGAAAAGGAACTTCGTATGGCCAGAGAAAAAGGCTACGCAGATGACGAGCGGTGGCATTTACGCAAGGATGGGACACGGTTTTTTATGAGTGGGATGACCAGGCCAATATATAATCCTGAACTTACCGGCTACGTTAAGGTGGCCAGGGATATGACGCAAAACCAACAGGCCGCCGAACAGTTGCGCCTTCTCGAGGAACGGCACAGGATCGCATTGGGATCAGGCGGTATGGCCGCATGGGACTGGAATATTAAAGAGGGTAAAATGACGTGGAGTGAAAACCATTACACCTTACTGGGATTGGCCGTTCCGGATTCCTTGGATGCCAAAGCTCCGGATTTTATGCAATTTGTCCATCCGGACGATAAAAGCGTCATCACTGCTGCGATGGAACAGGCAATGCGCACCGGCGATGTGTATCAGGCGGAATATCGTATCATACGGGCAGACAATGAAAAAGTGGTTTGGGGTAAGAGCTATGGCAGCGTGGTAAGTTATGAAAAAGGAAAAGCCGCCCGTATGGTTGGGGTCATGCTTGATATAACGGAACACAAATCACTTACCGAAGAACTCAGCCGATTAGTAGCCGAAAGGACAAACGAACTACAACGCTCCAATGACGACCTGCGCCAATTTGCCCATGTGGCCAGCCATGACCTCAAAGAGCCTGTACGAAAGATACGCACCTTCAATAATCGCCTACTGGATGAATTTGAAGATAGTCTGCCCCCACAAGCCAAAACATTTATAGAAAGGATCGAATCATCATGTGCACGCATGTATTCGATGATTGAGGGAGTGTTGCACTATTCGAAGTTAGAAGGTGCCAATGCGCCGCTCGAAGATGTTGACCTTAATGCGATCATCAGCCACATAAGTACCGACCTGGAGGTTTTGATAGAAGCAAAAAATGCATGCATCTTAACAGCAGAACTTCCTCTTATTAAGGCGAACAACAGCCTGATTTACCAGCTGTTCTATAATCTGATACTTAATGCACTTAAATTCTCAAGATCAGTTGTTCCTGCGGAAATTAAAATTTACGCTTCACGGGTGAACGTAAATTGTGTTGAATATTTCAAAATAGAACTGAAAGATAACGGTATTGGGTTCGACAGCAAATACTCTTCAACTATTTTCAACACCTTCACAAGGCTGAATTCGGCTGATCTTTATGAGGGCTCCGGATTAGGGCTGGCGCTCTGTAAAAAGATTGTCGAACGCTATAAAGGCAGCATAAGTGCTGAAGGCCTGCCCGGCGAGGGTGCCACTTTTACGATTTTACTTCCAACTAATAATTTTTAAAATGACAAGAATATTACTTATAGACGATGACAGGGACGACAGGGATTTTTTTACTGCCGCTTTATCCAGGCTGCCACATGAAGTGCAATGTACTACCCTTGAAAATGGCCACGCCCTATTACCTAAATTAGCCCAGGGAGCGATTGACCGCCCGGATGTAATATTTCTGGATGTAAATGTGCCGGAGATGAGCGGGTGGGAATGCCTTAATCTGATCAAAGCCTATGAAAATTTCAAAAATATTCCTGTCATTATGTATTCGACCTCAAAGCATCAGGAAGATATCCTAAGGGCAAGGACAAGCGGCGCTTTATGCTTTTTTACAAAGCCTTATGCGATTGCAGAGTTAAGGGAAGCACTAACAGACGTGGTGAGTCGCTTAGAAAAAGGCAACATTGAAAATCTGGCACGGGAATCGCCATTGTTCTTTTAAGGTTTTGTACGGAATGCTTTATCGGTTTTTAACGTTGCTTTACGATTTCCTTAGCATCGGCTGGGTTACCTTTGTCACATCCACTAAAAATTTGCTGAATAACCCCCTAACATTATTCAGTACTCTATGCCAAATTTCAAAAGAGAAGATTTAAAATACAATTATAACTGGGACATCCCTTTTATCGAGAAAAAATACGTTGAGCGTGACGATTTTATCGACCGCAAGAATGGTCATCAGATGCTGTCGTTCTTCAATCGTTTCCTTAAGCTTCATGGGCTTTTCAGTCGCAGTTCGCTGCACAGGCTTGAAAAATTAGTCTGTAAGTATATGCCTGCCAGAATAAACACCAGAGCTCAAATCAAGGACTGGATAGGGGAAAACTGGAGCAGGCATTTTTAAACCGATATGGTTTGATAAATGTTCAAATAGGGCTGTTATATTTAATTTTGGCCCTAATTTTTAAAAGCAAAACCACACCAATAAGAAAAATGGGTATCCTTTTGAAAATGCTATAGTAACGCCTACTTATTGAGCTTTAGTGTAAGACCGGTAAGAATACATCAATGGTTGTCCCCGAACCGGGAATGCTGTGAATCGCAATCCGGCCGCCATGATTTTCAACTATCTTGTCGCATAATGCGAGCCCAATGCCTGTGCCTTCATATTCGCTTTGGTGATGCAGCCTCTTGAAAATGGTAAATATTTTCGAAATGTATTTATCGTCAATCCCTATTCCATTATCGGTTACTGATATTTTATGAAAGTTTTTATTTTCCGGTTGATTTGATTTACTATTTTCCAGATATTCATATCCGATGCTGATAACAGGGATGGCTTCTGTAAATTTCAGCGAATTGCCAATCAGATTGTAGAACAATTGTCCCAACTGAACCGGAATACCCTTAACCACCGGTAACTCAGGTAAGCTTATATCGGCTTTTTTCTCCGCGATTTGAAATTCAAAATCATCAATGACTTCGCTCATCACGACATTGAGGTCAACCTCTGAAAATTCATTTTCTTTATTGGTAAGTTTCGAATAATTCAGGACATCGGTAATTAGCCTGGACATACGCTCAGCCGATGCATTGATCTTATTGAAATATAGCTTCTCTTTTTCTTCTTTGGTCAGGCTTCTCTCGGCAAGGGAAGTGAAATTCCTGATCTTGCGCAAAGGCTCCTGCAGGTCGTGGCTGGCTATATAAGCAAACTGTTCCAGCTCTTTGTTTTTTCGGAAAAGCTCGTCATTGGTCTTTTTCAGGTGCTCCTGTGCCTCCCTTAGTTCCCTGTTATCCTTAAGGGTTTCTTCAATAAGCTTTTGCGCATGTATATCAACCATTGAAATGATCCAACCGGGCGCGTTGCCGTTTTCGTCACTTTCCGGAACAATCGAAATGAGATGCCACAAATAAGAATCTTTAATGTTTACGCGGGCCTGCCCTTTGAAAACTTTATCTCTCTTTTTTACCATCTCCCACCCTTTCAAGACGCTGTCCGCATCTTCAGCATGAAAAAGTCTCCGCATTGCCGGTGTAGTGAATGAAGTAAAGGCATCTCCCAGCAAATCCTTTAGCTGTTTATTGGCCAGGCTCACCATACCGTGGGCATTGACAGAAAACACAATCAGTGGCAGGGTATCAGTTACCTGACGGTATTTGCTTTCGCTATCGCTTAGTTTCTCCGAAAGCTCTATAAGCTGAATATTTTTCTTTCGTATCTCCTCATACGGTGAAAGTGCGCTTTCCCGTTTGAAATGCTCTACAAATGATTGTAGCCGGCTCTCCGATATTATCCCTGAATATGGTAGCTTAAGGGTTAACGTAGTGGTATATTTGCCTTGTGCGTGATCCCGTTGGATATCTTTTGACAGGCGGGAAGCATAGGCATAAGCATCAGGGTTGCAGCTTTCAAGGTCAATACTGTCACTGATTACAGCCATGATCTGTTTTTTGCCTCCATTGAGGGAATGGATCCCCAGTTGCAATGCTGAATTTTCCCCATGGGTAATCGAGCAGCGTGCAATCTCAGAAACCGCAGTGGCAAAACGTGTTTGGGACGATGCTATCAGTCCGCATAACTCCGCAAGCTTAATGGTCCTTTTATGGGCAAGGATCAAATCCATTTCATTGTCCAAACTGATACGCGCTATCTCTTTCATGGTTATAGGTTTATTTTTGCGGTAAATATTGACATGTCATCATTGTAACGTGCATTGCCTTTATAAAGAACCGCGGCTATCAGTCCCGGATCATACTTGAGCAATCCCGGCAAATCCTTAAGGTTCCATCTTGTTCGCAGGCCATCAGAATGCATTATAAGTGTCTGGTAACGGTTCAGCTCCTGTACCGAGTCATTGAGGGTTCTGGGTATGTTGTGGCCAATGATACCGTTATAAGGCGTATAGTTCTTACAGGCAAGCCCTGTGTAAAGGCTGGTAGCGATGTTACCAACACCGCACGTCAGCCATCTTTGAAGCTTGTAATCCAAATAGCTTACCGTCGCCACAAGCCCCCTCGTTTTTTTTACATTAAGGTGAATATATTTCAGTACCTCGGCAGGGCTTTTTTCCCTGCAGCTTTCAAAGGCTTTTATAGCTTCGATTACAGCCTCATTAGCGTTAATGCCGTGCCCTAGTCCGTCACCCATGAAGAATTGGTATCCGTCTGCGAATTTTTTAACGGCATAACCGTCGCCGCAGATTTTTTCGCCGGGGCAGCACACCTTGATCGCTCCAAAATCAAATTGATTCTTCTCCGTTCTCATAGCTGGCTGATCTTTATATACCCTGCTGTGTACGACTGTACCCCAATCAGGTATACTATAGACTGCTGAGGAGTGGCTAAGGCGTTCGATCGCGCCAAAACCCTGTCCTAGCGTATTGGATGTCGATACGCCATCCTGCATCATCCTGGCAAGGTTTCGGATGCCTTTTCCATTATCAAGGCAGTAAATTTCAAAAAAAATACCGTCAACATCACTTCCTGTGCGATACAACAGCTCGCCCTCGCCGGCAAATTTTATAAGGTTTGAGGTAAGTTCCGCTACAATGATATCGACCTCTCCTATTTTTTGCGGGTTAAACCCGGCTGCAAATACCAGATTGTGAATCTCCCTCTTTATATAAGAAACATAACTCCTGTCTTCTATCTTATAGCTCAAAAAAACGGTATCATCCATTTTTCCATTTTATAATTGTAACCGTGGTGCCTTCACCTACAGTTGACTTAATACTAAATTCATTAACAATCCGCTTGGTTCCGGGCAAACCCAGGCCAAGGCTCTTTCCGGTACTGTAACCGTCCTTCATCGCCAGGTCAATATCCTGTATGCCCGGCCCTTTGTCTGAAAATATAAGACGTATGCCATCTTCCCGGCCATTTGAGACCGACTCGACTTCAACGGTACCTCCCCCTCCATATTTAAGAAGGTTTCGTACCAGCTCGCTCGCAGCTGTAATTAGCTTGGTCTGGTTCAGAATCCCCATACCGATTTTTACGGCTGCTTCCTTCACCTTATTGCGAAAGGGAACTACATCCATTTCCTTTGCGATGATAAAGTTCTGCTTATTCAGCACCACCGTCCTGGTCATAACTTATGCCTTCACTTAAAAGAATCTTCTTACGTAACAGTTCCATGCCTTTTTCGACATTAAGCGCTGTAGAGACTCCGGTTAATGTCAGGCCAAGCTCTACCAACGTCATTGCTACTGCTGGCTGCATGCCCACTATAACTGACTCTGCCCCCATAATCTTTGACATCACACCAATATTTCCCAAAATACGTCCCATAAAAGAATCGATTATGGAAACCGCTGAGATGTCAATCAGGACACCTTTCGAGCCGTTTTTTTGAACGGCATTGACAAGGTCAGTCTCAAGATTTTCAGCCAGCTGATCATAAAGATCAACCTGTATGGTGACTAACAGAAAGTCACCCATTTTCAAGATAGGGATTCTTTCCATCAGCTTAACTATGTATTACACCAGCTTTCTTTTTAGCGACTTCGAGCTGAAGCATAGCGAATGCCGTCTGTAATGCACTTGCCAGGGTTGATTTTGTGATAATATTAGACAGGTCTATACCCAGATGTACTACAATTTGTGCGATTTCAGGACGGATACCACTTATTATGCATTCTGCACCCAAAAGCCTTGTAGCGCTGACAGTCTTAATCAAATGCTGCGCTACCAGCGAATCGACTGCAGGAACTCCTGAAATGTCAAGTATCGCAATAGTACTGCCGGTCTCAACAATCTGCTGAAGCAGATTTTCCATTACAACCTGGGTCCTTGCGCTATCCAGCGTACCAATTATAGGAAGGGCTACAACACCGTCCCATACTCTGATAACAGGTGTAGAAATTTCAGTGATCTCGTCTGTCTGCCTTGCGATAACGTCCTCACGTCCCTTGATGTATCCCTCAAAAGTAAGGATGGCCATATTATCTATTATTTTACTGATCTTCAGGCTGTCTTCATATAATTGTTTTGGTTCATCAATGTGCGTTGATAATGTTTCAAGAAGTGCTTCCTTAAAAGTGAACAGATAAATCCCCGTCTCTCTTGGCGAAAATCCTCTCTTAGCCCTTGATATGGAAATTCCCATAAGTGTGTCGTGCACTTTCTCAAAAGACCTGTCATCTTTATCATTTATGCTTGTTTGATTTAAAGCAGCTAAAAATGCAGTTATAAAATCTTCAGAATCCTCGTCCTGATCCTCGCTGTTAAAATAACTCTCCTCTGCCTTTTGTTTGGATATCCAAAGTTCAAGGATTGTCTCCTTGCTTTCCTTTAAAATTTGTGTCGTTTTATCTTCCATTAAGGTTACTGATTATGGTTATAATGATATAATATAAACAAAAATACTATAGAAATAAAAACAAACGGTTATATTTTACACATAATTTCTTATAGTTTTTACCGCCTTTTCGCTAGCTTTTAGCCTGTAAATAGACGATAAAACAGCTACTACAAAAGGCTTAACTGTTCGTCCCTCATGGACTGTCATAGCCACCGCTTAATGTAGATCTGTCCGGTCAAAAAGCGTGCATCATTTGAGAGGCCAGATGGGCATCAGTAGCAGCCACCGCTAACCTGAAGCAGCTTACTTTTAAGAACATGTCCAATACCGTTGTCACGGGATGCTAGACTGCCTGAGACACCGAAGACTGGTATTAGCAAATGAATAACCTAATAGTAATCCCACATTAGTATTATTGGCTACATTGTTAACGAACTACAAATCCTTAGCCATCAAAATCTTAAATATTCATTACTGTATAAATCTTTAACAGGGATTTATATGCAGCTCACCTATTCATTGGTTAACTTTAACGATAATGACGCTAAGACACGGAATATGAAAACAGCAGAAAAAATTATTGTCGCTGGAATTATCGGTACAACATTTATGACGCTCTATAGCTATTGGAAGTCAAAACAGGAAAAGCAGGAATATGTCGAACCGGTAATGATAAACAAACTGATCGATAAATCTGATAACCTGCCGCAGGTAGATGATAATGATACGCATCCTGCCGGCTGGGGCCTGCATTACCTCACAGGTATTGCTTTCGTTTCGGCGTACTGGCTGATCTGGCACAAGGCATTAAGGAAGCCCACGACATCAAAAATACTTATAATTGGAATCGCCAGCGGTAGTATTGGGATTGCGGTCTGGAAACTGCTTTTTACGCAACATGATAATCCGCCACATAACTACAGATACGGTTATTACAGGCAGTTGCTTATTGCGCATATAGTCTTTTCAGCATTTGCATTGGCTGGCTATAAAGCCCTCGGATATATCAATAATAAAGAATTAAACTAAAAGAACATGCCCGAAGGTCCGAGTATAGTAATTGCCAAAGGAGAAATGACCCAATTTATTGGCTATAAAGTTATTTCAGCACAGGGTAATGCCAAGATAGATTTATCCAGGCTGGAGAATAAGAAACTGCATGACATAAAAACCTGGGGCAAACATTTGTTGTTATGTTTTGACGGATTTACCATACGCATCCATTTTCTGCTGTTTGGCACCTACAGGATTAACCAAACCAAAGAAGCCCGGCTCAGGTTAGGATTACGGTTTAAAAATGGAGAAATCAATTTCTACACCGCTGCGGTAAAAGTGCTGGAAGGCAATATTGATGCTCACTATGACTGGTCAGCTGATGTCATGCAAGAGCAATGGGATAAAAAAGCCGCTTTGAAAAAACTCGGTCACTGGCCCGGAATGATGGCCTGTGATGCTTTGTTGGAACAGGATCTTTTTTCCGGGGTTGGCAATATCATCAAAAATGAGGTATTATACAGGGTGCATGTCCATCCGGAATCATTCATAGGAAAAATGCCGGATGACAAGCTAAAAGAGATGATTGACCAGGCCAGGCAGTACAGCTTTGATTTCTTAAGATGGAAAAATGAAGGCACGCTTAAAAAGCACTGGCTGGCGCATACCAAAAAGATCTGTAAACGCTGCGATCTCCCCATGCATAAAGAATATACAGGAACCAAAAAGCGCCGCAGCTTTTTTTGTACGAACTGTCAGGAACGCTACTCATGAAAAATAACACTATAAATATCGGCTGTTCGAGTTATGCCACAGCATCGTGGCAGCCACTGTTCTATCCCGAAGGATTGCCCGGGAAACAATGGTTTGACTACTATTGCAAATTTTTCAGTACCTATGAGCTCAATTCAACATTCTACAGGTTTCCGAGTGTAAAAAGCCTTCAGGCATGGTATGAAAAAAGCCCTGAGGGATTTACATTTAGCATCAAGGTTCCTAAAGCCATCACGCATATTAAAAGGCTTGCAGGTTGTAAGGAAGAGATTGAAAAGTTCTACAATGTGGCAGCTGAAGGCCTGAAAGATAAGTTAGGCTGTGTGCTTTTTCAGCTACCTCCAAGTTTCAGCTACAGCACCGAACGGCTGGAGGCGGTTATCGGCGCTGTCAATCCCATTTTCAATAATGTTGTCGAGTTCAGGCATGAAAGTCGGTGGAAAGAGGACGTAATCGAGAGATTATCGAATAATAATATTACCTTCTGTAGCGTAAATTTTCCAAAACTCCCAACCTCCGTAATGAAAACTACCCAAACTGCTTATGTGAGGATGCACGGCAACCCAAGGCTCTTTTACTCTGAATACACGCAACAGCAAATAAAAGGCTTGTGTAATGAGGTCTTTAGCCAAAACTTTAAGCATATCTACATTTATTTTAATAATACTGCTTCAACGGCAGGAATTATTAATGCGTTGCAGGCAAAAAAGATAAATGATGAATTCGAAGACCATGAAAAAGAGAATCTATAACCAGGTTTCATTATTCGGCCCACTATATGCTTATCTTGTGGTACTATCGCCCCCTGCCACAGTAAAAGAGTCGATTGCTGCTATTAAAAGCGAACTTAATGCCATTTCAGATATCGGAGAGGGGAACCTGCATTCCATCCCCCATATTACCCTGATCGATAAGCTTACGGACGATATACTCTTCCCGCAAACCATTGAAGATTTTGTCGATGGGAAGAAATCGTTCGCGGTTACCATAACCGGTTGGGACTATTTTGACCATGGGCACAGCATCACCGTATATCTCAAAGTCCTTAACCCGGATCCAATAACCGGCCTGATGGAAGCTGTACGGTCTAAAAACCGCTCACCGCATATCAGCCTGGCTAAAAAGATTTCCTATGAAACATTCGATAAGCTAAAGCTGTACCTGGAAAAAATAAATTATACAGCCCAATGGAACTGCACCGAGATAGTTGTACTTAAAAAACTGATGTCAGAAAAACATCTGGGCTTTAAGGATAAATTTATTATACCATTAAAATCGTAACAAAATCTATCTATGAAAACTTTTATCAGGAACAACAGCCTTTCTCTTGCCTTTTTACTATTGTTTTTCGTTTCCATTATTGGCCAGGTTATATTTGGCATGAAAGAATATAATAAAGACCTTATCCAGCAAGGCGCAGCCGCTGTTAGCCTTACCGAGTATTTTACATCGGGACATTTTGTACAGGCGACGTTTGAAAACTGGGAAAGCGAATTCCTTCAGATGGCGCTTTTCGTAGTACTGACTATTTTTCTACAGCAGAAAGGCTCATCGGAATCCAAAGATTTTGACAAGGAAGAGGAAGTAGACAGGGAACCGGATCCAACAAGAAAAGATGCGCCCTGGCCAGTTAAGGCCGGAGGATTTATAATGACTGTCTATAAACACTCGCTCACAATAGCCCTATTTGCATTGTTTGCCGCCAGTTTCGTATTGCATTTTTATGGAAGCCTGAAAGATGAAAATGTACAGCTTGCACTAAAGGGCCTCCCTGCCGAATCAGCGATAGATTATTCTACCGATTCACGGTTTTGGTTCGAATCCTTCCAGAATTGGCAAAGTGAATTCCTGTCCGTTTTCGCAATCATAGTGCTTTCTATCTTTTTGAGGCAAAAAGGCTCTTCCCAGTCCAAACCGGTAGATGCGCCTACTATGGAAACTGGAGAGTAAAAAAGGCGCGGAAGCTTATCAAAATTTTATGCTTACACGGCTATTGCCCTTAAGGTAATACTCCTGATATTTTTTCGTGTTTTTTGAAGATTCAATCTCAACTTTATCGCTATCTCCCATAACGAATATTTTCAGTTCCGGCAATTTTTGACTTTCATCAACTGGCACAATCATCATCCTGAAGCTAAGCCGGTCATCCCCGCGTGTAAAAAAGGAAACAGCAGAACCCCTCAACTGAAAATCCGTCGCAGGATATTCTGTAAAGATCATAAAGCCTGCCTGCTCCACTTTATGGTACTGTCGTGGTACTACACCGAATGCGATACCCGCTCCATAGACTTCCTGACCTACCTGTCCTGATTTTTCCCAGCCGTCTTGCAGGTCTTCCAGAGCAATCCACAAATTCGGGTCTATTTCACCTGTTTTCACTCCTTTTTTGCCTGCTATTATGCTTTTGTCCAACATGGGCGGATAATAGTAAGCCACCCTGTTGATGATATATTTTATGCATTCTGCCAGCAATAATTTAACGGATGGCAAGATCGAATCTATCAGGTCAGCTTCTCTTAAAAAACTATGGATACCGGCGAAAACCTCCTGTTCTTCATATGCAGCGGTGTAGGGCGCATCTTTAAGCGGATACACGGCAAAAAAGGTTGGATAATGTCTTGCATTTCCATAATCGCACTCCCACAGCTGTACATTTTTAAGAATAGCGGCGATACACATATAACTTATGTCAAGATATAGCGTATCTTTTGTTTCTCGGTACAATCGCAGCAGGGCACCGGCTGAGAATGCAGTATTATTGGCCTGGTAGAAAATATCAAAGCCCAGACCGTCCAACTTTTTGGCAGCCTTCAGGGCTTCATCAAAGTAACGCTGCTCTCCCGTCAGCTGCCAAACCTGGATCATAAGATGAGCATAGGCACCGGGTACGTCTTTTTCACCGCCCTGTCCTTCTGCCGTTTCTTCTTTAAGAACTTCAAGTGTCGCCATTTTGTAAAATACCGGCCATTCGTACCTGAAATGCCGGGCGACCCTGATGACATAGTCAATCGAATCCAGTACTAATTTTTCAGCAAGTTTGTCACCGTCTAAAGCCAGCCTCGAAAGATTCAGTAAAGGATGGTGCAGGTACCAGGCGTCCATTACCTCGGGCTGTTTCTGCTCTTCGCTCCAGTCCAGGTTTTTCTCAAGGGCAGGAAGCCACCGCACCACGGTTCCCAACTCTTTGTCATAAAAATTTTCTAGGCCTTCATGGATAGTGTCAATAATATCACTATGGTTTTCCCCGCTCCAGCTGTCATAATCCTTGAGTGGCAGCAGCACGGCAAGTTGTACCATACTTTCGGGAGGTGTCTTGTAATCGCTGACATAGGCATTGAGATAACTTCTTCCATCCGCAAACTTCCAGCATCCCTGGTGTTCTTTCAGGTCATTGAGCCCCTGCCTTACAATCGTTGGCCAGTCTTGGTAAACGGTCTCCGGTTTTGGCAACAACACGTAAATTATCGCCAGATGATCCAGAAACTCACGCGACATCTGGTAGGTATCTTTAATGAGACTATCGCTTAGCACTACAAATGCATCGGAAATGACATAACTTTCTCCCTTCTTTAAGGGTTTGTCTTCAGAAGCCGGGAGCTTTAACCCGATATCCGGCCAGGTCCCACCTACAAGGTCATCGCCTGAGGTTTGGGTAGCCTCAAAGAATTTATTAAGCGAGGTGAGGTTCTGAAAATAAAAGACAGAGCCTGTAACCGGTTTTTCCAATGTAAAGAAAAGCAAGCCGGAGCGTGTACCAACCTGGCTTGCATGGATTGTACCATTTGTATTTTGCGTTCTGCCATTCGATTTAAATAAAGGCATTATATCCCTGGGCCAATACGGTACGACAATATCAAATTGTGGGGTGATAGTCGTCGTATATCTAAAAACTTCAGCCTTGCTTTGGGGGAAATAAAGTGTAACATCAACCTGCATCGTAGCGCTTTCCAACCCAAATTTAATTGCGTCCTGCTCCTCTTTCATCGCTTTTAAGTCGAGCTCACTACCCGCGGCATGGGCCGCCCTAAAGGCAACCCTACCCCTGTCTTTCCATTGCACCACAAACCATAAGTCATAGTCGTCGAAAATGATCTTTATCTGATATCCTTTTACTTTTTTTTCCAGGATAAGCGTGCCGCTTTCCAAATTGACCTGCGCGGCGGCCGTCCAGGCAGAAACTGGCTTCATAAATATTGTTTTAATTAGACTTAAATTACCTGCAAATGGGGCCTTATTTTAAGGTCAACTATATCGCAGCGTTTGGGCTGAGACAGACAATACAGTACACTTACCGCTATATCGCCTGCGGTGAGCATTTTTAATTCCTGAACTTCTTTTTGCTTTTCTATTGTAGTTTCAGGCTGCATGTCGGTATCAACAGCCCCAGGCTCAATGAGCGTAACCTTAATACCATTCTTATTGACCTGCTTTCGAAACGCCTCGCTAAAGCCCTGAATACCGGATTTTGTGGCTACATATACAGAACCGGTCTCTTCACGGACATCCGCACTCATAGAGCCAATATTTATGATATGCCCTCCACCACTCATCTGTCTTACAGCTTCACCGCAACAGGCTATATAAGCTGTCAGGTTGGTGTTTACTACGTTTTGCCAGTCCGCATAGTTCCCCTCGTCCGTTGTTCCAAAAGCCAAAGCGGCATTGTTAACCAACACGTCCAGTTGTGTAAAATGTATATTAGCCTGCTCAAACACACTTTTCACACCTTGTTCGGTGCCAAGGTCAGCGAGCAAGCTATATACTTCTCCTGTAGCCAACTCAGATAAATCCTCCAGTGTGTCTTTCAGATGCTCTTCGGTATGGCCTACTACAAGGATGTTGGCACCAATGTTAGATAAAAGCATTGCTGTAGCCCTGCCTATCCCCGTGGTGCCTCCTGTTATAATTATGTTTTTTCCCGAAACTGCTGTCGGTAAATATTCATTCAAATTCTCCATAGCCCTTAGTTCCTGTTTTCATTATTATTACTTGGCGGCGCACCCGAATCTGTATCTGTCGCATCACCTTTACCGGAATCCTGGTTATCCGCCGGTTTTTCTGTACCTCTGGTCTCGCCATTGGAACGTTGCCCGGCTTCCGTCCCCTTCGACTGTTTAGTATCCCGGCACGCTATCGAAAATAATAATATAAGTGCTAGCAGGACCTTTACGATAATTGATTTTATAGTTTTCATAATTGTAAAATTTTAGATTTTAAAATGTACTTACGCCCAGGGATCCAATACCACTTTAACACAGCCGTCTTCTTTCTTTTTAAAGATATCATAGGCATGGGCTATATCGGTGAGCGGCAGCCTGTGGGTAATAATATCATCAAGGGTTACCTTGCCTTCCCTTACATATCCCAAAAGTTTGTCAATATGTTTATGAGCCGGTGCCTGTCCACCTTTTAGTATGATTCCCTTGTCAAAGAACTGCCCGATGGGGAAATTATCATAGGTTGTCGGATATACACCCAGCACAGAAACAATGCCGCCACGGCGCACTGCGCTCATACAGGCCTCCAGCACCTTTACGGATCCTTTCTCAAAATTCACTACTGCTTTTGCCCTGTCCAGAAAACTTCTGTCCGGCTCAAAGCCTACGGCGTCAACCACAACATCGGCACCGCGCCCCTGCGTCATTTCCCGGATCTGTTTGACAACGTCTTTGGCTCCGTCTTCCCATAATATCGTTTCGCAATTTGCTGTAGCTTTTGCTTTATCAAGTCTATACTGTAATGTATCTACAATTACCACCCTGGCGGCACCTCTTAACCATGCACTTTTTGCCGTCATGATACCCACCGGACCCGAACCGAAGATGGCCACCGTTTCCCCTCCTTTTACTTCGCCCCAGTCGATTCCTGTATATCCTGTTGGGAAAATATCGGTCAGGAACAAAACCTGCTCATCAGTAAGGTTATCCGGCACTACCCGTGGCCCGAAATTAGCATAAGGTACGCGTACGTATTGTGCCTGACCGCCATCATACCCCCCATATAGGTCGGTATATCCAAAAAGAGCACCTCCCTTTTGGGTCAAAAGGCCGCCTTCCGGCCCATAATGTTCCGGGTTGCTATGCTCGCAATGTCCAGGCAGCTCATGGTTGCAAAAAAAGCAGGAACCGCAGGCTATGGGAAAAGGCACTACCACCCTGTCGCCACGTTTTAGGTGCGTAACCCCTTTGCCGACTTCCTCTATTATACCCATAAATTCATGGCCTAAAACCATTGGTCGTGGCTGTGGAATGCCTCCAGAATAGATATGAAGGTCAGATCCGCATATAGCAGTGGAAGTTACTTTGAGTATTATATCATCCTGGTTTTTGATGATGGGATCATCTATGTTGTCACAGGTTATTGTACCCGGACCGTGTATAACTGCTGCTTTCATAATTCAGTTGGTTAAAATGATTATTGATTTTTATGAACTGTGTCTCCAATAGTTGCCGAACCCGGTCCTGTTTCATGTGCCGTGTCAGCTGTCGCCTCATCATTTTCACTTGGCGTGGCATCTCTTGAAGTTTCTGTTGGCCCATATGAGTCCTCATTGGTTGAAGACTTGCCCTTGCAGGAGTAAGTAAGCGCAATCATTACTAATGCAGTAACGTAAAGGATTTTTATCTTTTTCATGATAAATATGTTTTGTGGTTATACAATTTTCTTTAATCCGCATATAGCAGGGCCATTGATTACCGTGCCATAGGCTGTAAAACGGGAACCGTGAAGCGGACAATCAAAAGATTTTTCATCATCATTCCACTGCAACACTCCTCCCAGATGAGGGCATATGGCCGAACAACTGTGTACATCACCATTTGCATCTTTATATACCGCTAGTTTTTCAAGGCCATGGGACAGGATAGCTCCTTTGTCAGGCTCAAGCGCTGAGATCTCTTTAATATCTCCGGATGTTATCCAGTCCTTAACCATGCTGTATCCCATATTCCCCAGTTCCTTAAGAAAGTCGAGGCCTGTCCGCAATGTTACCCGGGAGGGATCGTAGAGCTCTGCATAAGGATTGGAGTTTCCGTTTATCAGATCGCTAATGATAAGCCCGCCAAGCGTACCATGGGTCATACCATTTCCTGAATCGCCAGTTATGATATAGGTAGTATCATCTCCCGGATTTTTACCGATAAACCCCAGGCTGTCCACAGGTTCCATAACCTGCCCTGACCATTGGTGCGCTACGTTTTCAAAATAGGGAAAATGCGCCTTAGTCCAGGCTATAAGCCGTTTGTAACGCTGTCCCTCGCTTATCGCTTCCTGATCCGACTGTCCCGTTTTATGGTCCTCGCCTCCAGAGATCAGCAGGTCATGGTGCTCATCAAAAGGCTCCAGCCTTACATAATGATATGGTTTGGCGACCCATTTGGAATTTTGGTTACCGGTGTCCCACCATAATGCATAGGGTAAAATCCCTTTGGGGACTTTGGCCGCAATGGCATAAGTACGATACGCCCATTGCTTGGTATGCATCGTAAATATGTCATTGATAGGGGTATTGGTGGCAACGACTATTTGATTGGCCCTGATTGTAAATCCGTTAGCCTTTGCACTATTACTACTGATACTGTCCACATGGGTTGAGGTGTAAATTTCCCCACCCATACGCAGGATCGCCTCAGCCAGCCCCTTTATATATTTCATGACATGAAACTGTCCCTGCTCAGGAAAGTTTATCGCTCTCAGGTATTTTCCTGCTGGCAATCCGGGAATTTTCGGAATCATTTGAACAGGTAATCCGGCTTTTAACGCCGCTTGGAATTCTTTATCAAGATTTTCTTCTCTGTCAGTAGGATCGGTAAACAGATAGCCGTCGACAGCTTTAAAATTGCAATCTATCCCTTCTGCTGCTATACTATTTTTTATCCACTCCAGAGCCTCCTTATGACTTTGAGCGGCTAGCCTTGCTTTTTCTTCACCGAAGAATTTCTCCAGATCATAATACCGGTCATCAAGCGCATAGGTTATATGTGCTGTTGTCCTTCCTGTCTCGCCGCTTCCGAGATAACCGTCCTCAAGCAATACTACTTTTTTTCCTGATTTGCCCAGGCAATAGGCAGCCGTTACACCCGGTATACCGCCTCCGACGACCAATA
Organism: Flavobacterium psychrophilum; assembly: GCA_003243255.1. The sequence goes on from QFQM01000016.1 coordinate 38,086, forward strand.
CATCAGTTATCTTGTCCGACTGGAGCGAACCATAATCCAAAGGCTCTTCCGAATCATTCCAATAGGAATGGTGAGCACCGCTGGTAAGCTTATCATCAATGGAATCCTGATTGTTCATGGTTTCTGTATTTTAATAATCTCCGTTTACGCCTTCCCGCTTAGCATTAATGCTGCCTCTTTCACGTTGTGAGGCGGGATGTGAGGAGCTTCTTCTTCCGTCTTCCTTCATACTGGACTCCATTTGTTTGTGCATATTAGCTGCGATAGCGCTGTCCGGCATAATGGTATTCATTGCTTTTTGGGTTTTGTTCATAAATCCGGGGCTGACAACCGCAGTACCCGTCATTAGCGCCTCATAACCAGCCTCGGCAACCTCTTCTGCTGTATACAGGCCGGTTTCCTTATAGGTAACTGTATTCTCGGCTTTGGCCTTATGAAAGAAGTCGGTATCGGTTGCCCCGGGCTGAAGTGCTGTAATGCTCACTTCGGTATCTTTCAGCTCCTCATTTAATGCTTCCGTAAAGGATAGCACAAATGCTTTTGTCGCTGCATACACTGAAAGGTATGGCGATGGTGCTTTGGAAACCGAAGAGGCTAATTGAAGTATCCTACCCTCATTACGTTCAACCATGTCTGTAAGGTAAAATTTGGTAAGGCTTAGTAGCGAAACGATATTCAATTGTACAAGGTCTATTTCCCGTTTAAGGTCAGTCTTAATGAACCTGCCCCACTCTCCCTGTCCTGCATCGTTGACCAGTATATTTACAGTGATACCTAATTCGGTTGTTTTGTCATATACTTTCTGGGCAGCATCCTGCTCAAAAAGATCGACAGCGATAATGTGCGTATGAATATCGCTGTTTAATTGTTTCATCTCGTTTGCCGTCTGCTGCAGGTTATCTTCATTTCGGGCCACCAAAATGAGGTTATATCCATCTTTAGTAAACAATTTGGCAAGCTCATATCCTATTCCGCTGGTGGCACCTGTTATTAGTGCATGTTTCTTTTCCATACTCTTCCTAGTTATATTAAACAATAATATCTTTTTCAGGTTCTGCATAATCACTTATAGGATGTTGCTCCGTAATAACAGGATTTTCAGAATACGTATTCTTTTCCTTTTTATCGCTGCCTTCTACCTTCACTATTTTGTTATAGAGTCCTAATAGCAAAAAAGGAGCCGCCCACTGTCCTACGAACAGAGCGGACTTGTCCCTTCCAAGACACTTAAGTATTGCCGATCCAGCCATTGATGCCGCGGCTCCCCATAAAAATAAGTCTGATGGTAATTTTGCAGTTTGTTTTTCAATAGCCTTTGCTACTGGTCCCTCGGAATGATCGTTTTGAATAATTGACATAATAAATTGTTTTAAATTAATTTTTTTGATGTAAGGGTAAAGTTAAAACCACTGTATTCAAGCAACTTATATTGTTTTGTTAATTAGTTATAAGGCGGCGTTAAAGTCTAAAAAACCATTTTTTGGTGCGATTGGGCGATATGGCGTACCTGAAAGAATTTAAGGGTAATTATATAGTAATCATTTTCTTATGTTACCTCACAAGAGTTTGCTAATTGGGAAAATGTAATTTATATAGCTGCAGATTGCATTTGTTGTTTTAACCTCTATAATATCACTTTTGATAATCAGTGTTGACAAAACCGGCTTTAAACACCTCGGATTAATAATTGCACCCCTTTGACATTTTTTCAGTTTAAAATCTGAAAAAATGTCATTTTCTTAGAGTGGCACAATTTTGGGTTTTTTGTCAATGTCACTGAAATGGTGAACGTTCACAACTTAATGTATAACAATTTTAAAGTTAACCGTTATGAATCTAATTAAAAGAAACGGAAGCCAGTTACCGGGCTTTCAGCGTTTGTTTTTTGATGACATCTTTGGCCGTGAGCTTTTCAATTGGGAAAACAATAACTTCTCATCCACAAGCACGACATTGCCATCGGTAAACATCAAAGAAACTGGAGACAGCTACGAAGTGGAAGTAGCTGCGCCAGGAATGGAGAAAAGTGATTTCAATGTCACTTTAGATGGTAACCTGTTGACAATTTCGTCTGTCAGGGAGCATAAGCAGACCATGCAGCAGGAAAACTTCACCCGCAGGGAATTCAGCTACCAATCGTTCCAGCGAAGCTTTGAATTACCTAAGAATGTGGTTGACGAAGAGCACATCACTGCCCGTTACGAAAATGGACTGCTGCTTCTCACCGTTCCTAAGAAAGAGGAAGCAAAGCAGAAGCCTCCGAGGACGATTGAAATTTCATAATCCGATTTATTTTACCTCAATGAAATAGCTGCCCGAGTGGGCGGCTATTCAATTATAAAAAACGTATACCCATGTCATCACAATTATTTTCAGGGATGGCAGTGCTGTCCTTCGTCGTTTTATTGTTGATCCTGCTTTTACGCAAACTAAAACAGCCTTATTTCATCGCATATATCTTATCCGGACTGGTTCTGGGGCCGGCTTTCCTTAACATTATCAATGAACCGAAGGTAGTTTCGGAGCTCGGTGAAATAGGAATAGTCATGCTGATGTTTACCATCGGTACCGATATCGATTTGCGGGCTCTAAGCCAAAACTTCTACAAGCCGCTTCTGATAGCCCTGGTGCAGCTCGCACTCAGTGCGAGCTGCATGCTTCTTATTGGAAATAAGGCCGGTTGGAGTACCGAAATAATTATTCTTACCTCATTCATTATTAGCTTAAGCAGTTCGGCCATTGTATTTCAATATCTTAAGAGAACAGGCGAAATCAGCAGCCAACTGGGTATCATTACCTGCGGAGTTCTGCTGATACAGGATATTTTAGTGGTACCTATGATCCTGACGTTGAATTTGCTGTCCGGCAGCAATGCCTCGCCCTTTGAAATCGTTAAGGTTTGCATTGGTGGAATACTGATTTTGCTTTTTTTGAATGCGGCCATCAAGCACAAACTCTTCAGTATTCCCATGGGCCGGGAAATTCTGGCGGATCACGACCTTCAGGTTTTTGTAGGCTTTTGTATCTGCTTCGGGATGGCCTGTTTCAGCGACTGGTTCGGGCTTTCACCAGCATTTGGCGCTTTTGCTGCGGGTATAATAATCAGCCAGGATAAGGCTACCCGATGGCTCGAAAAATCGATTGTGCCATTTCGGGTTTTCTTTATGGCTTTCTTTTTTTTGGCGATTGGGCTACAGCTCGATATTGTTTTTTTTGCAGATAATGCCGTTACGATTCTATTTGTAACGGTCTCCGTGCTTATAATCAATAGCCTGATAAATGCGGCACTATTTAAAGCGACAGGCAACAATTGGCGTGACAGCCTATACGGTGGCGCATTGTTATCGCAGATTGGCGAGTTTAGCTTTGTACTCGTTACAATGGCCTCGTCATTAAGCCTGGTCGGCAAAGCTACATATCAGATAACGTTATCAGTAATTACCTGTACAATGCTTTTCACTTCCATATGGTTGAACATTATACAAAAATTGATCTATCGGCTGCCTTTGGCTGAGGATACTTCGAATTAATAAATAAAATCGACATTATGGACAATTCATATTATATATCACTTAATATCAAAACCCTTCCCGGATTTGATTCATATGCAACTTATACCGTTGAGCAGGATAAGGAAAAAGCTATAGCAATATTTGGCCAACTTAAGGGGTCTCCCAATCTGTCGGATAGCACTGTGCTCACGATGGATCTCACTGAAATTAACGATGGGATTCTTTTTCCACTTGAAATGCTCGAGTGCACCTTTCAGGATGTTATCCACAACACAAAGATCATCACACGGGAAATATTTAAAGACCTTAACTTTGAAACAGATTGATTTGGTTAACAAACAAAAAGTAAATCATTAAAGACACTTTAATTGGAAGTTAAAAAAACAAGCATCTTTAGTAGACAGTCGCAATAGCCAACTAATTTGATACGCAGCGGTGAAATCAAATATATCATAGAATAACATTAGCCAGTTATCCTTCCTAGACTCGAGAGATACGAAGATTTTAGTCAACTGTGGAACACATTGGCTTGTGAAACTTTCGACGCCCGATGCAAAACTTAAAATCAGATTAACTCCGGGAACTGCCATAATGTTCCTGTAATACATTTTTTAAACTGTTTTCAAAATCGTTAAAATCACTGTTTTTGAAAACACAGCCTGTCACGCTTGATTTGATGATCTCTGAGATATTTCCGAACATGAAAGGCGTCGTGTAAATATAAACAGGAATGTCTTTGGTTCTGCCTCGCTTTTTAAGTTCGATAATAAATTCTTCGCCCGACATTAGATGCATATCGAGATCCGTAAAGATGATGGCTGGTAGTTTGTCTGTAGTTTTGAGATAGTCAAGGGCATCCTTGCCATTTGAAAATTGTATACATTCAATAGAAGAAGGCATGTCGTGGACAATAAGACAAAATAGCTCCCTGTCGTCACTATCATCTTCTACCAGGATAATAGATTTTGAGTGCATATCAAATTTACATTAATAGTGATTACTGCGAAAATAAATACTAATGATCAAGTTATTTTATAGCATTTTACGTTAATGCTTATGGTCCGCTATTAAATGATCTTTTACAATAGTTAGCTATAAAAGGGTATCATTTGAATGATACCCTTTTATGGTTCCTAAAATTATTGGGATAATTTGACTCTTCAGCTTACATAGGCGGTAGAAGTACTTTATTTATAACATGGACAACGCCGTTGGAAGCCTGTACGTCCGAT
>QFQM01000265.1 GCA_003243255.1 Flavobacterium psychrophilum
TGCTGGCGTATCATGTGGCACTGATTAAAGGCACCGACGTCGATCAGCCGCGTAACCTGGCGAAGTCAGTTACCGTAGAATAATACTTAGTACAAAGCTATTAAGGGTTGCTGTAGCAATACAGCAACCTTTTTTATTTGCATTTACAAATATTCTAAATAGTATTATAATTATAGATTAATCACCTGTTTGTAATTATATTTAAATCATATAAATAATAATGATGTTAGCTTGTAGATTGAGCTGATTGTGTTTTTTTTGCACTTTTTTATGGGTGAATTCTGAAAATTTAAATTCTGATATATAAAATGTGAGGTAATTGTTATATTAATAATTAATGTATATGCTTGTATTATTAGTTAATGAAATCTGTAAACCTGATTATTTCTGTTTTACAGATTTTGTAATTTGCTGTTTATATATTTTAAGGAGTATTATCTATCCCGATGTAAAGGGTATTTGTTTTATTTTTTATCTGTGAAAATAAAACGTTAAGATAATTTAATATATAAAGGGATAAAATGAAACTAAATTTAATTACGGGTGCGTTGGTGCTTTCTTCTACGATTATGGCAAGCCAGGTATTTGCTTCTGATGGTACCGTCCACTTTCGTGGTGAAGTGATTGACAGTACGTGTGAAGTGACCGCAGATACCAAAGATCAGAGTGTCGACTTAGGTAAAGTAAACCGTACTGCATTCACCGGTGCAGGTTCTACCGCCGCGCCGACGGCTTTCCATATTGACCTGGAGAAATGCCCGGATACATATACCAAAGCGGGCGTTCGCTTCGATGGCACAGAAGCTGCCGACGGTAATGGCGACCTGGCTATTGGCGATCCGCTGAATACGACGACTCCGGGTGATTATACAGGAACTGAACCTGCACCGATTACCGCAACAGGTGTTGCGATCCGTATCTATAACAAAGCTGATAACTCTCAGGTTAAGCTGTATACAAAATCAGCTGAAACCCCGATTGTTGCGACTAAAGCGTCTATGCAGTTTGTTGCTCGTTATATTGCCACTTCTGCGACAGTGACTGCCGGTACCGCTAACGCCGATTCCCAGTTCACCGTTGAATATGTGAAGTAATACAAAGAGTCATTCGTTTCAATTGAATATTCATTGTTAATTAAATGGCGCTCGTTATTGTGCTATTCCTTTTTCTTTGTTATAGCGAGCGTCTTTTTATTTCTGGATACATGTATGCCTGGTCATTATTTTAAAATAGTTCTGTTTATGGTCTTTTCATTTTATTCATCGGTGTCTTTTTCAGGTATCGTTGTTGGAGGCACACGAGTTATTTTTCCAGGTAATGCACCCGATGCAACGATATCTATTTATAATAAAGAATCTAAACTCCCTTATTTAATTCAGTCGTGGGTCGATCCATTTGACAAAAATGATAAGAGCAAACCGCCCTTTACGACGATTCCTCCTGTGTCGCGACTCGAGGCTGGGCAAGAAAAAATATTACGTATTATTAAAACAGAGGGTAATCTTCCTACCGATCGTGAATCTGTTTTTTGGTTTAATGTTAAAAATATTCCCCCGTCAACGAATAAAAAAGAGGGGAGCTCTCTTGAAATTGCTATTAAAACACGAATTAAGCTTTTCTGGCGTCCCGCGTCGATAACCATTACGCCGGAAAAGGCAGTAGCCAAAGTATCCTGGCAGCGTCAGGGAAATAAACTGATGGTGAATAATCCAACGCCTATTCATATCAATGTGATGAGCGTAATTGTTGACGGAAAAAATATCACCTTAAATATGATTAAGCCGTTTGAAACGATAGCCTTGGACATTCCTGAAGGGGCTGCTGGGCGTTCGTTGGTATGGCAATTTATTAATGATTATGGCGCGATCAGCGATCCGATAAAAAGGGCCCTTTAACTACCCGACAAGGACGTCACGATGATTGATTCAGGTCGTTATTTCATACTGGTTTCCGGCGTTTTTATGAGCGCTACTTTTCAGAGTATGGCGCAGGATTCATTATTTAACCCGAATCTTCTGGAGATCGATCACCCGGTTAATGTCGATATCCGTCAGTTTAACCGCTCAAATGCGCTTCCTCCGGGTAATTATAAGGTTGATGTAATCGTTAATGGTCGTTTTTTTGAACGACAGGATATTAAATTTATTCAGGACTCACCGGAAGGGGAGCTTCACCCCTGCTTTATTGCCATAAAGGATGTTTTATCTTCCTATGGTGTAAAAGTTAATGCGCTGAAGGAACTGAATGAGGCTGATAGTGAAGCGTGTATCAATCCGGTTCCCTTGATCGATGGCTCATCGTGGTTTTTTGATGCTAACAAACTGGCGTTGAATATTTCTGTTCCACAAATTTATCTGGATAGTTCGGCGGCTGATTATATCAGCCCCTCCCGCTGGGATCAGGGGATTAATGCGCTGATGGTTAACTATGATTTCTCCGGGGCACACACATTAAAATCCAATTATGACTCCTCTGAGGATGACAGCTATTACCTCAACTTACGCAACGGTTTGAATATCGGTGCCTGGCGGCTACGTAACTACAGCACCTTAAACGCGACGGAAAACAGTACTGAATACCACTCTATCAGTAGCTACGTTCAGCGAGATATTGCCGCGCTGCGTAGCCAGATTATGCTGGGTGATACCTGGACGGCGAGTGATGTTTTTGACAGCACGCAAATCCGTGGGGCACGGTTGTATACCGACGACGATATGTTGCCATCCAGCCAGAATGGCTTTGCGCCAATAGTTCGTGGTATCGCTAAAAGCAACGCGACGGTGATTATTCGGCAGAATAATTATGTTATTTATCAGTCTGCTGTACCGCAAGGGGCTTTTGAGATCACCGATCTTAACACCACCAGCGGCGGCGGCGATCTGGATGTGACCATCAAAGAGGAGGATGGCAGCGAGCAGCACTTTACCCAGCCGTATGCCTCGCTTGCTATTCTGAAACGTGAAGGGCAAACCGATGTGGACATTAGCGTCGGTGAAATACGCGATGAGAGCGGCTTTACGCCCAATGTGCTACAGGCTCAGGTTCTCCATGGTTTGCCGTGGGGGCTCACGCTGTATGGCGGTACACAGGTCGCGAATGATTATGCTTCTGCGGCAATGGGGATGGGTAAGGATATGGGCTCGCTCGGTGCGCTGTCATTGGATGTGACTCACGCGCATGCCAACTTTGACGATGGCGACGATGAAACCGGGCAATCTTATCGCTTTCTCTATTCTAAGCGTTTCGATGAAACCGATACGAATTTCCGTCTGGTTGGATACCGTTACTCCACGGAAGGATATTACACGCTCAATGAATGGGCATCCCGGCAGAATAATGATGAAGATTTCTGGATGACCGGCAACCGACGTAGCCGGATTGAGGGGACGTGGTCGCAATCTTTTGCCCGGGGCTACGGTAATATTTACCTGACGGTGAGCCGGCAGCAGTACTGGAAAACGGATAACGTCGAGCGGCTGGTACAGTTTGGTTATGCCAATACCTGGCGGCGTATTTCATGGAACGTTTCCTGGAACTATACCGATTCTGCCAATAGTTATACGGGTAGCGAGTCTTATGATAATGAGAACGACCATGAGCATATTTTTATGCTGTCGGTTTCGGTACCGCTTTCCGGCTGGCTGGAGAACAGTTACGTCAATTATTCGCTGACGCAAAACAATCACAATGACAGCACGATGCAGGTCGGATTGGGCGGTACCGCGCTGGAAGATCATAACCTTGCCTATAACGTTCAGGAATCATGGGTTAGCGATCCGCAAGACAGCTATAGCAGTAACGCCAGCCTGAGCTATGACGGTACCTATGGCTCAGTTAACGGTAGCTATGCCTATAGTCAGGATTCACAGCGCCTTAACTACGGGGTTCGCGGCGGTATTCTGGTTCACAGCGGCGGCATCACTTTTTCGCAAGAGCTAGGGGAAACGGTGGCATTGGTTGAAGCGCCGGGGGCAGATGGCCTCTCAGTGGAGAACGCCACCGGCGTATCCACCGACTGGCGAGGCTATACGGTAAAAACGCAAATGAATCCGTATGATGAAAACCGGGTGGCGATCAACAGCAATTATTTCTCGCGCGCTAATGTCGAACTGGAAAATACCGTGGTTAATCTGGTACCTACGCGCGGCGCTGTGGTGAAAGCGACGTTTGTCACTCATGTTGGTTATCGTGTGTTGTTTACGGTAACGATGCCAGATGGTAAACCCGCACCATTTGGCGCTATGGCCTCGGCGGATCTAGAGTCCGGCACGGTAACGGGGATTGTAGGTGATAATGGTGAGCTTTATTTATCCGGAATGCCGGCAGAAGGTCATTTTACGATTACGGGTAATCTTGGCACCTGTTCTGCACATTACCATTTTTCTGAACCGAAAGATAATGAACTGATTCAGGTTAAAGTTGGCTGCAAATAAAAAGGATATTAATTTGAGACTGGTTATCTGTTTTATATTTCTCACGTCTGCTATTTTTTGCAAAAATCTATTAGCCGCCGACGTTTATTGTGAGGCAGATGGTGGAACGCATCATAGTATATTAACATTCCCCAATAAAACAATTAGTGCAACTCAAAATAAAAGTGGGCAAACATTTGAGCAGCATGTTGATAATGGAAATAGGTATCATGGGTTTTGCTACTGTACTAGTAATTTTAACTATGTTTATTATACTGCCGTGGAAAATTCCTCGTTAGCTAAATCAGGTGTGCGGAGTAATATACAATATTATAATCTTAATGAACATTTGGATGTGGGGATCTCCATCGCTATTCTCGGTAGAGGTTATATTAATGTACCTTTTTCCAATCAACCTAACAATCCTGATGGCAAAAACACATGTACAGATAATAAAAAAATAGCGACTTTTGATAGTGGGTCAGATGCGATTATTTATTTTTATGTCAAGGAGCCATTTATTGGAAAAGTGACTATTCCAACTATGTTAATGGCTTCTTTGTATGGTAAAACGAACGCCACTGGTGCAGATAGTCCCACTCCGTTAGCCGATGTCTATATCCAGGGGGATATTACCGCTCCACAGGAGTGTGAAGTTAATGGAGGGCAAGTGATTGAAGTCAATTTTGAAAAAATACCCGCCTCCGAATTTTCATCGACGCCGGGTGCGGCGATTACCAGCCGTAAAATTCCGATAAAGGCATCGGTTAAATGTACGGGAATGGCGGCTGGGCAAGATGTTGAAGTTTCGCTACATGCGACGCAGACGGCGACATCGCCCACAATGTTACAGACATCAAACGACGATGTTGGAATCAAGATTTATGATGAATACGATAAAGAAGTTGATGTGAACGGCGGGCGCATGGAAACAGATATGGGAAAACGTTCGCGTTTGGGTGAAGAAGATGGCGAGTTCAATTTCTCTGCCGCACCCGGTAGCGCCACCGGTGCCAGGCCAAAGCCCGGTACCTTTAGCGCCAATGCTACGATCATCATGGAAATTAAAAACTAATCCTCCTCAGGCAACGGCTGTTTATGACAGCCGTTGTCATATTTACCATCCGAATCCCAACGCATCAAAAATTTTATGACAAAAAAATGAAAGCTAATTGATTTATTTTTGTTATTTTTCAATGTGTTATATTTTATGTTGTTGCTGTCATAAAACTGTCATATTTCGTACATTTAACTGTCACCTGTTTGTCCTATTTTGCTCACAGTAGCAACTCAAACAAC
>QFQM01000266.1 GCA_003243255.1 Flavobacterium psychrophilum
ATTGCGAGTGCAAAAGTAGCGCCTTTTTCCACTTCCGCAAACTTTAAACAACCTTTTTTTTACTTTATTTTAACCTTTTTATATAACTCACTGATATGTTACGTTTTGGATACGAAAGTTTTTTCAATGTTTTTCTTCATACTAGCTGCTGATTTGAAAATCATGCAAAAATCGTCCTCGTTTTAGTCCGCTACTTGAAAAATATGCAGTGAAAATTGGTTTTTACACATCAAACACTCCCTGTCATATAAAAACTATACCACAAAGACACACAAAGTAGCCGCAAAGATTCACAAAGGCCTTTTGTTTCGAATCGATAAAGCTCACAAAGGGATGCACCTACGGCACTTTCATACAGTATATATCCTTATTCTCCATTTCTAGCCCCGATAGAAGCGGCATCCTGCCGACCAAAGGAAGGCAGATACAGCGAATAGCGGGAAATTGCTCCTTATATATAGGTGTAAAAAATCCCGCCGGGGCGGGACAACTAACTCGTAATAATATATAGGTTATATTTTACTGAACTCTTCAATACATCGTTTAGCGTAAGCTTTTATAATGGCCAGCACTCTTTTTTTAGCTTCAGTATCTTTTTCAAGATTGTGTTTCTTTAAAAAAGCAGCAGCTACAGCTTCATATTCTTTTTGAAGTTCGGTTATAAAAGCTTCAAGTTTGGCTCCGCCGGCTGATATATAAGTATCGTTATTAAATTTAATCAAAAAATCTCTGTGTACTTCACGGCATGCCGTTTCTAAAAGTTCTTTAAGCTCACTGAATCTTGAATTCATTATTATTTGCCCCTGTTTTGGTTAAATTGGACGGCAAAATAACTTCACGACCCCTCAAAGCGAGTTATAAAATTCAACTTAAATTTAGTAAAATTATTCGCATGATAATGTTTTCAAATCGTAAACACTCTTATATAGATATCTTGCCATACTCATCGAGGCAATTCTTTGCGTAATTTTTAGCGATAACCTTTATACGTTTTAAAGCTTCAGGATTGAGATGAAGCTCATTTTCCCGAACAAAGGTTGCTTCCACCTGATCAAACTGCAATTGTATAAGATCGAGAAAAACACTAAGCTTCCCCGGACCACCTTCAAGGTAGGTTGACTTATACTGATTCGACAACTCTGTGACTGCACTTTTACAGGCACAATCAAAACGTCTTTCTATATCTTCATAATCTAAGGCCATAATCTAAACTTTTACACCTTAAAGATACTATTTTCATCAAATGTTAAAATATACTATTAAGAGATATTTAACAGGAAGCCGTAATGAATTGTTTTTTTATAAATTTATACAAAACTTAAAATATGCACACAGGCAAACGTTATACCCCCTGGGAATTTATCAAGTGGACAAAAAGAGCAATATTCTGCATGTTACTGCTGGCATCGATACCAACAATTTTATACGCTTTGGGTTTTACATTCATTGTACTCCCGTGGCAACCCGTGGCCATCGTGGGTACTGCTGTAGCTTTTATTGTGGGGTTCAAAAATAATGCAAGCTACAACCGCATTTGGGAAGCCCGCCAGATTTACGGCTCTATAATAAATGACAGCCGCAGCTTTGCCTATTCGGTACGTGATGCATTAGGCGGTAAAGATTCTGAAGTTGTCAGGCGAATCATCTATCGACATTTTGCCTGGCTGACCGCAATGCGATTCCAGTTAAGGGAACCCCGCGATTGGGAAAACACTCATAATAGTAATAATGATGAGTTCCGCAATGACCGGTTTTGTATCCCCGAAGCTATAACAACACTATCGGAAGAACTAAAGCCATACCTTAGCGAAAAAGAACACTCCTATATAGTATCTAAAAAAAATAAAGCCACTCAGCTTACAGCCCTACAGTCTGAAGAGTTGGCGAAATTGAGACAGCAGGGAGCTATTAATGATTTCCAATGGACATTGCTGCAAAATTCCATCATTAAATTTACCGATGATCAGGGACGCGCCGAACGCATCAAGAATTTCCCTTACCCTCGTAACTTTTCTTCGATAGCAACCTACCTCCTGTTTGTATTCATTATCCTTGCTCCTTTCGCACTGGTTGGAGAAATGCACAAGCTGGGCGAAGGAAGCGTTATTGAAGGATGGACGATCTGGCTTAATATTCCTTTTTCTGCTTTAATATGCTGGGCATTCCATACCCTTGACAGCGTTGGCGAAAGTTCAGTCAATCCTTTTGAAGGCACAGCCAATGACGTGCCTATTACTCAAATAAGCCGTACAATTGAAATTGACCTCCGCGATATGCTGGATGAAACCGAATTACCTCAACCTATATTACCAAAAAGAAACATCGTACTTTAAACCGCCATACAAAATGCTTGAACACTTCCCCTTTTACCTTATAATATTAGTAATTATCGTTTTGATCATTATGCTGGCCAATCGCATCAGGGTTGCCTATCCTGTATTATTGGTTGTGGCCGGCTTATTGATAAGTTTTGTTCCGGGAATACCAACACTTAAAATTGATCCCGAACTTATATTCATAATATTTCTTCCTCCTTTATTATATGAGGCCTCCTGGGCAATATCCTGGAAAGAACTTTGGCGATGGCGCAGGATCATATGCAGCTTTGCCTTTGTAGTTGTATTCCTTACAGCTATATCAGTTGCCGTAGTAGCCAATAGCTTTATACCCGGATTCTCACTAGCCCTTGGATTTTTATTAGGAGGAATTGTTTCGCCTCCCGATGCTGTTAGTGCAGGTGCTATCTTGAAATTCATAAAGGGGCCTAAAAGAATGTCATCGATACTTGAAGGAGAAAGTTTGCTGAACGATGCCTCGTCACTTATTATTTTACGTTTCGCCCTTGTTGCCGTAGCTACAGGTCAGTTTATATGGCAGGAAGCTGCTTTAAGTTTTGTATGGATGGTAATTGGCGGAACCGGGATCGGTTTATTAATCGGATTTATTTTTAAAAAATTACACAAATACCTGCCTACAGATGTAAATATGGATATCATCCTTACCTTCATTGCGCCATATGCGATGTATATAGTAGCGGAAGAATTTCATTGCTCAGGAATCTTATCCGTAGTGAGTGGCGGATTGTTTCTGTCTTACTACAGGCATCACTTCTTAACCGGATCATCCAGGCTTAGTGCTGAAAATGTTTGGCAAAGCATAGTGTTTGTATTAAACGGACTGGTATTTATGCTCATCGGGCTTGACCTGCCCGAAATTGTTGACGGACTGAAGCAGGAGGGTATCGGGCTTTATGAAGCTACAGGTTACGGACTGCTTATTACTGCAGTATTGATTATTGGACGTATACTCGCTGCATACGGAGCGGTAATCACAACTATAGTTGCGAGTCATTTTATTACTGTTGCCGACAGGAATCCAGGATGGAAAGGCCCTTTCATATTAGGATGGACAGGAATGCGCGGTGTGGTTTCGCTGGCTGCAGCATTATCAATACCGCTTACGCTGAATGACGGTTCGCCTTTTCCGCATCGTAACCTTATATTATATATAACTTTCGTAGTAATACTGGCAACCCTTTTAATACAGGGTCTGACTTTACCGGCATTAATAAAGCGCTTGAGACATACCGTTTACAACGACTACCGCCCGGAAGAAGAAACCGAAAACCACCTGCGTAGGGCTTTGGCAAAAATTTCAATGGAATACATAGAGGAGCATCATAAAGAAAAACTTAACGATAGCCTGCACCTGAAACGCCTTAGCAATCAGTGGGAGGTTCAGCTAAGCTTAAGTGAAGAGGAATCTGCCATGCCGGAAGACATTAAAGCTATTTACACTAAGGTTCTCGACAAGCAACGTAAGCTGCTATTGGAAAAGAATAAAAAGAAACAGGATATTGATGAGGAACTGATAAGAAAGTATCTTCACTATATTGATCTTGAAGAAGAGAAGATGAAGTATAGGTAAAAGAGGATAATAAAACGACATTTGATCATATGGACAACAAAAAGAACGTAACCAAAATACAGCACTTTGTTCCACAATTCTTTCAAAGGTATTTTTCCTTTGAACATAATGGAAAAACAATTGGTATGTTCAATGTGAATAAGAAAATATTTATAGCTTCAGCTCCAATTCGTAAGCAATCATATCAAGATTATTTTTACGGAAAGTCTGGAGAACTAGAAAAATGGCTTTCAGAAATTGAGGGTAAATCTGCTCCCATATTTAAAGCTATGTAGGAAAAGGAAAAGTTGCCAATCTATAAAAGCACTGAACATCAGGAAATGATTCATTTTGTTTTGCTACTTGATCTTAGAAACCCCCTTAGATTCAATTTGCTTGAAGATTTAGGGACATTAATCAGTAACACAAAATCTCTTATTCGCGAGGGCAATATCCCGACTAATCTAATTCCAAAGTTCGAGGAACTCCAAACTGAGAGAGGAAAAATATCATCATTAACAAGCGCGAATTTACTTGTTCCCGAATTACTTGATTTAAAATTTAAACTGATAAGAAATAATACCAATATGCCTTTTATAATTTCTGACAATCCACTCATAATTTATAATCAATTTCTAGAAAAAAGAAATTGGAATTTTATGAGTCAAAGAGATTATGGTTTGAAAGGTTTGCAAATGTTTCTACCGGTAAATGACCGATATTTACTAATCGTTTACGATTCCGAAATATACAAGGTAGGAAACAAAAAAGATAAAATTATCGATATGGATGACCAAAAAAGTATCGATCAGCTAAACATTCTACAAATTCTAAATTTAAGTAATACCGTTAATTTTAATCATCGTGCATCAGAACATTATATTCAAACTTTATTTGATAAATCCAAACGATTTAAAAAACCTAATGAGGCATTCATTAAAGTACGAACCATAAAAAACAGAAGTGATGAAATCGAACCAAACATCCAAATTAATGAATTAGGTGTTACCGATTTAAAAACAAATTTGTCTATTCAAAAAGTGAAATTTATCACTAAATCAAATGGAATAAGACTAAAAGATAAAAATGGTCAATATAGAAAGAACGCTAAATTAACCATACCCGTACCTTTTGTAGTTCAATCTCTTGTTTACGAACCAACATAGTAGTGTTACACATTCTATGCTAAACAAAAAGCCCTTCATTTCTGAAGGGCTCTTAACTTAGGGGTGAATGAGGGGTCTCGAACCCCCGACCTTCGGAACCACAATCCGACGCTCTAACCAACTGAGCTACAATCACCATCTGTTTTGCGAGTGCAAATATAGTACAGTCCTACGTTTACAGCAAATAAATTTGCAACTTTTTTCAAGTATTTTACATCAAATCTGCTAAACTGTTCACTGCCAAATACCTTTCAACCGTAAAACCTTCGGCATATTCTGTATTTATTAGCCTTCCAAGGTCGGCCGCACGGTAAAGAATGCTTTCTTTAAAGTTTTTTGTTGCTATTGGCGTTACCGGTTCGGTACTATTTGGGTCATAAAACTGCGACTTATATGCCATCAGCGATTCCACTTTTTTATCCATGAATCCGGTTACGTCAACTACAAAGTCGGGTGTAAGATCTTTCCATTGGATGTAGTGGTATACCAGCTTCGGCCTCCATTGCTCCTGCTTCTCCCCTTCCAGTTCGGTTTCAATCTTTCTCAGTCCG
>QFQM01000267.1 GCA_003243255.1 Flavobacterium psychrophilum
GTTGTGGGCTGTTACACAGAGATTCGCAAAGAATCGCAAAGCCACACAAAGAAAAGTATTAAAAGCGCGCAGAGTTTATTCAGCATACGCAGAATTCTTTGCGACCTCAATTTTTGCCAATTAAAAACTTCGCGAATCTTTGTGCTTTCTTCGCGAATCTTTGCGGTATAAACTTATCTTCCGACTTTTAGCCTACAACATATACGACACCTGAATAGACCCGTAATAGAATCCTGTAATTACATTATTAGAAAGTTCTTTTCCTCGGTAATTAAAGGAATAGGAATAATTCCAGTTGTTGTAACGATATTTTACGCCAACTTCGGCATTAAAGCGGAAAGGTATCAGCGGAAAAGTTACAGGGCTGGTATCGTTAAAATGACTGCCTTCGATAGTGGCATCATACTGCATGTATTGCAGGTTGGGATTCAGGTACAGGAACAATTCACGGTGCTGTTTGTATGATTCTTTATCTTTATTCAGTACTGCATTGTGCAGGCTTGAATCATACATAGCATGTAGATTGTTTTTAAGACTTATACGCATCATTCCACCCAAGCTGGCACTGTTCCATATCGTACCGAGATTTAGCTCCCCTAAGAGATGGAAATCGACTTTTTCATGAAAGCGGTCAGACAGTATCTTATCCGAATAATATACTCCAACCTGTGCGGCAACTGTGGTAGTGATCTGGTGCTGCCATCCGCGTACGGTAGGATAACCTAAAATGGCATGGAGGCCACGCTGTACGGCTTCGGCTCCCGATTCCGGGCCTACTACTCCACCCTGAACATTTAGCTTCAGTACGCTTTCGTTAGGATAAAAATAGTTGATGCCGAATTCGCCAAAAAGATATCCGGCAAAAGGCCTGTCATTCACATTGATATCCTCAGCACGTACCGATTGCGGATTATAGATATACTGTCCAACCCTGAAATCGTAGATCTTTTTTGCAAGATGTTCATTGGATTTATCGCTGAGATAGCGGTAGAAGAATTCCATCCCGGCTGTATAATACTGGTCGTTTTTAGGGGAAGTATAGAGATCGTTATCGGTAATAAGGCCAATTTCCGCAGGCTTTTGTCCCCATGACGAGGCAAAGCACAGTAAAGCAATGCATATGGCTAATCGTTTTCTCACTTTTCGTAATCGAGCTTAACGTAGCGCATCAGTTTTACAATCCTGCCTTTACGTCTTTCGGTATAAGCCGATGAACGTGTAGCCCTGAATTTCCTTGGATTTGGAAGGATTGCCGCTATACCTGCGGCTTCATATTTGGTAAGGTTTTTGGCATCTTTATGGTACCAGTGCTGCGCCGCCGCCTGAACGCCATAAACGCCATCGGCCATTTCTATGCTATTGAGGTATACCTCCATAATGCGTTCTTTGCTCCAAAGCAGCTCTATAAGCACGGTAAAGTAAGCTTCAAGCCCTTTGCGAAGGTAGCTTCTGCCCTGCCACAGGAAAACATTCTTTGCTGTTTGCTGTGATATGGTACTGCCCCCTTTAAGCTTTTTGCCTTTACTGTTACTTTTGTAGGCTTTGTACATGGCATCGAAGTTAAAGCCATTATGCTCGATAAACCTGTCATCTTCACTGGCGATAACCGCCTTCTGCATGTTTTTGGAAATCTCCTCAATAGGCACCCAGTCGTGGCTTGAAGTCATTTCCCTGCCGTTTTCTTTCATTTCAAAGGCTCGTGAGATCATCAACGGTGTAAATGGTACCGGTACAAAACGGAAGATAACAACCGAAATGACCGAAAGGGCAACAAACCATAAAAGTACCTTGAAAAGAAAACGGGCTATTTTTTTGAACATAGAACAATTGGTTAACAGGAAGCGAAATTACGAATTAGTTGGGTATTTATTTTAATCCTAAAATTAAATTATCAATGTAAGATTATCCTGTTTATATTTGAGATACAATCATCCATCAAAATCATGAAAAAAACAATACTGCTGATCTTTATACTGGTTTTCGCATCGTGTTCTGAACAGGAAAAAATCACTGATGATTTCGCTTCATTGCCACTCCCGAAATACGGTAAAACAGCATTGGAAAAAGACTTCGACATTCTTGTAAGCAGCCTGAAAGAAGCCCATACCGGATTGTACTGGTACTCGTCCGAAATGCAGTTTGACAGTGTGGTAAAGCAACAACGCCTTTTGCTTAAAGACAGCCTGAACGGATTGCAGTTTTACAACATCGTTGCACCCATAGTAGCCTACAGCAAAGAAGACCATTGCGATATTTCAGTTTCCGGAGAAGTATCGCAATTTCTAAAGGAGAAGGGTAAATTCATTCCGCTGACCATTATAAACCTGAACCAAAAGCCATACATCATTCACAATGCGGATAGCCGATACAAAATTGACGGTTGGGAACTAACTGCCGTAAATGGCAAACCCATCAAAGATATTTACCACCACATCTTCAACACGTTTGCGGCAGATGGATACATACTGAGTTCTAAATACCGTTACCTTGATAGTACCGGATTTGCAAAAGAATATGCCAGAACAATAGATCAGCCTGATACCATCGAAATCACGGCAATACACCCGAAGACACATCAAAAGAAAAACTTTACCCTTAAAACTATTGGCTTTAACCAGCTAAAAGCCGAAGCACAGGCGCTGTACAAACAGGGCATATTGAAATCAACAAAAAAGCCTGCAAATCTTAAGACCGATGGTAATACAGCAGTACTCACCATAAATACTTTTAGTAACAGTAATTATGAAGAAGCAAAAATGGATTTTAAAAAATTCATAAAAGAGTCGTTTGAAACAGTTCAGAAGTCAGGTATAGAAAACCTTATTATCGATATGCGAGAAAATGGAGGAGGCAGTGAAGGCAATGAAGATTACCTGTTCTCTTTTCTTACCGACAAGCCTTATAACAAATACAAATATGTACAGGCATCGGCTTTATCGTATTCATTTTATCAGTATACCGACTATAAAAACGAGGAAGATTATAAGGAACTGGAAGCCGACCTGAACAAAGAACATTACAAAGCTCCCGACGGGAGGATACTCAGAAGACCCGGAATTCAAACGCCTGAACCGAATCAGAAAAACCCTTTTAAAGGTAAGGTTTATGTTTTGGCCGGAGGATGGACCTATTCGGGCGGTGCTGAATTCTGCAGCCTGATGAGAGAACACACCGATGCTGTTTTTATAGGCGAAGAAGTGGGTGGCGGTTTTTATGGCAATACCAGCGGTTATAGTTTTACACTGACGCTACCCAACACCAAAACGGAAATAGAAATACCGTTGCTTAAATTTGTGCTCGATGTAAAAAAAGACATTGCGAAAGGCAGGGGCATTATGCCCGATTATAAAGTGCAGCCAACCATAGAACAATTCCTTCAAGGCAGGGATGTGGAAATGGATTTTGCTAAAAAAATGATTAAAGAAAATAAACTATGATCATAACTACCCAACGCCTCCACCTTCGCCAACTCACCCCTAATGACGCCGAAAACTTCTACCTGCTTAATGCCGACCCGGAAGTTATTCGCTATACGGGTGATGGTGCTTTTGCAAATATTGAAGCCGCAAAACAGTTTCTGGAAGGTTACAACCATTATGAGAAATATGGTTTTGGACGCTGGGCAGTTATCCGGAGAGAAGATAACGACTTCTTAGGCTGGTGCGGACTAAAATATACTCCCGAAACCGATGAGTATGATATCGGCTTCCGCTTCTTTAAAAAATACTGGAATCAGGGTTATGCTACTGAAGCCGCGCAAGCCTGCCTTAATTACGGATTTGAAAAACTTAGATTGAAAACCATTATTGGCCGTGCTATGAAAGCCAATACCGCATCTGTAAAAGTTTTAGAAAAGATTGGGATGACCTATTGGAAACCTATGGATTTTCATGGTGGAGAGGGTGTTGTTTACAGGATAGAAAATTCAACCATGTAATAATTATGCCACGTAATAAGTTATAGTTACAAATCACCAACTATGAGATATAAAATTGCAGTATTGTTCTTTTTCTTTTACAGCACCACTTTTGCACAAAAAATCTATCAGGCGGCTATAGACACTACCTTGATCGATTTTGAAGACAATTACTGGAGACAAATGCAATATCTCTATGCACACATGCCCAGGCTGGAAGATTCTAAATACAAATACCATTTTAGGTATGAAGAATTTAGCCAGGTACTTGATATATACAGTAACGACGGCATTCATTTTAAAGGTCAATACCTTAACAACTTAATGGAGATGAGTACCGACGCGGAAGCCAGGAAGAAAAATTTCTACGACATCTATTTTTACAGTTATAAAGAAGTTGACCCTGCTGCCGCTTCAAAAATGGGGCAATGGATGATCAAAGAAAAAATATATACAATTCCGTCGGAAGAAGTTATCGAAGGATGGAACAGTATAATTATTGGTGGCGATGGCTTCATGAATACTTACAAAGTAAACGATACTATCATCAATACCCGATACGCGTGTCCCCGTTGTCAGAATGACACGATTCCGGGTGCTGTTACCTTAACTAAATTTCATAGCGATGTAAAGTCTGTTTTATCTACAGAAAAACAATTTAGGGATTTTAATATCAGGTTTAAGGGCGGCAGATACTATTCGGCATACATGTTTGGCTGGTATGCACCTACCAGAAAGGCAAGGAGGGAATGGATAAAAAACAAAACTGCCCGCGAATGGCTTGCCCCCTATGAGAATGAAATTGATGCCCGCCTTAAAAAACAAACCGAAACAGGCAACTATGTCTTGCCGCCAAAAGGGGAATACACCTTGTATTTTTCAAAAAAAGGAAAGCTTAAAAAAGTAAAAATGGGAAATGTGATATCCGATCCCGAAACCATTTTGGATTCACAAACGGCCAGACAAATTGAAATCATGTTTAAAAACACGGACCTTAGCGACATGCATCTGAAATATGATTTTATAAAAACGCTAAGAATAAACTGGAATGGCTATTATTCACTGGAAAAGCAAAGAGGGTATTGGAAATGGTGTATTTGATTTATATTAATCGTTTAATCAAGCTACAACATCAGGAATATTTTATATTTGAAGCATGAAATACTTGTTACTATTAGTACTTTTATTTTTTTTTAATTCGGTATATTCCCAGGAGTATAGTTTTCAGTTGTATATCAAATACCCATGTGACAGTATTCCTAAGCCCTCAGAAATTCTTTATTCCTTACAGAACTCTTTAAACCATGAGATTTATAGTATACCCCTAGATTCAACACGAACTTTCACTTATGAACCTATCCCTCTTCCGGGACAGGGAACTTATCGTATTATGTCTATGGAACTTTCAGCCCTAAAAAATATAGAGATTATTATAGACAAACCGGGGCTCACAAAATATACATTAAGCCTTCCAAAAATAAACGTATATACTGTCGGTTTGGAAATGTTTTCTGAATATAGAGATTGCAATATCATATGCAACGGCTACCATGAGGACAGATACAGCAACGGCAATATCAGAATTAAAGGTCATTTTAATAATGGAGTCCCATTTAAGCTTAAAGAATATTATAGTAACGGGACTTTGAAAGAAAATTTATTTAAAGGTAAATATAAAACACGAATTATAAAATAT
>QFQM01000017.1 GCA_003243255.1 Flavobacterium psychrophilum
AACATTAAACCCTTCTTCATACGTTCGGGAACTTAGTGTTCCATAATTATTAGTTTTTGCATATCCCATTCCAAAAGAAAATATATGCTGCCATAATTTTTTGCTTCTAAGTTCAGAATGTAAATAATGATTAAATGAAACGAAAAAATGCCCATTATTATCATTAAACTCATTCTTAAGTGTATTATAACCTCCTCCTTCATTCAAAACTATGTAATTAGCCCAATCTATATTTCCTCTTACATTAAACCACCACAACGTTTCAGATGTCTGGTCGCTTAAGTCTAACTTACCATTTTTAAGTCTATACCATTTGTTATGGGAAAAAATATAGCTATATCCTCCGCTTATACCATATTCAACAGGTTTTACATCTGCACCCCAAACTGTAGCGACCCCGTTAGTAGCCTTTACTGTTGCTTTTGCAAAAAATGTATGCCTGGAATCGGTTATATTTTCCTGCTTTTTAAATGGAAAACCAATTTTAAGACTCAGCTTGCTTTCTGAAAAATCTGATGTAATGTTGCTATACGGAGAAGGATCAATATTGGACCCATTGATTGATGCCGGAATTAAAGCTTTATAAAAATTTTTTGTTTCGGCTTTATCCCCTAGCAGCGATACATTTTTTTTATCGTCCTGTGCGTAAATGGTTAACGAGAACAATAACATTAAAAGTAAAATTTTCTTCATGATAAATTGATTAATTGGTTAAAACCAAATTTACCAACTGAAAATGAGATGATTACAGGTAAAAATACCCGTTATCAAATGAGGACTTTACCTCTCCACAAAAACAGGTAAAACCCTATAAAAAAATCCCCGCCTTTGTAAAGACGGGGACGTTTATATAGGGGCTGCAATGCAGCTCGATTATGTTTAGTAATGCCTTAGCCTTGCTTCAAGCTGTTTGTAATAAGAAGCCTCTGCTTTATCCTGAGCATCAACAACTCTAAACATTGATTTTACGATAAGCGATACAAACACCAGGCACATAATTAATACCGAAAAATGTAATACAGTTACGGCAAGGTTTTTATCAGGCTGGCCGGTAGTAATTTCATTAAAAAGATTAACACCCGACACAGCAATAAGCACCAGATTTGGTAAAATAAGTAATAGTTTCATGGCGGCAGATATTTTAATTTTACATACTGCAAGTTCAATATTACAAATCATAAAATTTGCTAACCAAATACTAATAAACACTTAATTTTTAAAGTGTTATATTTGCAATATAGCCTCCTTACCAATTTAGCATACTACAAAGCTTGTATAACACGTTTTTATAGTATATGCGATGATATAATGAAGATGAACCAATTTAGGTGATATGAAGCTAAACGAATATAAACTGCTCAACGACGACGAACAATACCGCATCTTGTGGAATGAAGGCATACTTATTGATGCCTGTATTGATGGAAAAGTGCGTAAACTTCTGTACGCCATCCATAATTTTTATGTCGAACTTTGGTATGATGCCCTTACCAACAAAATACTCTGGAAATTAAGTTTTAAGCAAGGATTATTATTGGAGAAATATCTTGCAAAATACCCTATCACTCTCAACTATAAGCACTAAAGGTCTATTTTACTATAAAAATACCCAGTATTAGGTATTTACATTTATATCCATTATTGTAATTTTACGCTATTCAAAAATTATTTTGGAAACAGGCCAATTGTGGTCGTCTTATCTGGAGTTGGGGGACGAAAGATAAATCTATGATGATCATAAAAGGGGGCGGGCTCAAAAGGCCCGCTTTTACTTTTTATACACTATCTTTACTTTAGAAAAGTCCGAAGTCTGAAGTCTGAAGTCTGAAGTCTGAAGTCTGAAGTCCGAAGTCTGAAGTCTGAAGTCCGAAGTCTGAAGTCTCAATACTCAAATCTCAATACTCAAATCTCAATACTCAATACTACGATGGATCTCCACCAGCTCATACTAAAGGTTATGCCCCACTTTCACGAGATACACACCGAAGTGCGCCAGCTGCGGTTTGCTAATCCCGGGAAACCGCCTCATGAGCTTTCGAGACTTTACATTAAAAAAACGCGAAACAAATATGCTTCGGTAGGTGCGGTAACAGCTTTGCCGGGTGCCATACCGGGACTGGGTACGCTTTCGCAAATAGCTATAGAGACAGGCGCAGTATCTGCCGATGTAGCCCTTATGCTGCGATGGATGGCCTCAACAGCCTATGCTATCGGGCTTATCTATGATAAAGATATCCAGCATGATTTTGAGGATGAATTTACTGTTGTATTGGGCATATGGGCAGGTGTAGTAGTACCCGAAAAAGCTGCAAATGCCAAAGGAGATAAAATTACCGTGAGGCATTTTGACCGTCATATTACTGAACGAATACAAAATAAAATGCGCCAGAGAGTAGCACGGAAAATTGCCACTAAATATGGCTCTAAACGTGGCGGCGCGGCATTAGGTAGACTCATTCCGTTTGGCGTGGGTGCTGTTGTAGGCGGCTACTTTAACTACACGACCATGCAAAACTTCGGCAAGGCTGCCGATGATTACTTTAAACCGGGAAGCAAGGATTATGTAATGACAAATGATTCGTAAATTTTACCTTTACCGTCATTGCGAGGAGGTACGACGAAGCAATCTTTGAGATTGCCGCGCTTCATTGCATTACGCTCGCAATAACAAAAACTAATTTTAATTTCCTGAAATTAAATATCTACTTCTTATTCAGTGCTTTTGTCAAAAAGTAAAATGCGGGCAATTGTATTAGCAGGAATACACCCAAAAACAACCATTTAGAGTCGACAGTATCATCTTCAATTGCAGCTGCACCTGTAGTATATTCTATAAGAATAAAGAGTAGGCCTATGCAGGCTTTCAGTACCCTTAACATCCGCACCATAAGTGTATACTGCCTTTCGGCATTTTCGGGTGTTATGTCTTCATTGTAATTGAAGGTGTGGGGTTTTCGCTGTATAAAAGTTACGAAAAGCATAATTAGGGTTGCAAAACCCGGACCCATAAAAACCGAATCTTTACTGCCCCAGGCATCAGCTTTGCCGCCCATACCAAAATGCGTAGGGATAATTTCAGGCAGAGCAGGATAACCAATAATTACATACGCCCACAAGAAGGCCAGAGCCATCCAGGCAAAAACCTCTATGGCAATATCAAAACGGGTGGGTTGTATCTTGATTCGAGGACGGTCTTTCTTATCCATCTGTTAGCGTTGGCGATAGGACTTAATTATAAAATAGCTTAGCGGTACTATAAGAACTATCAGTACCAATGGCAGCAGCAGATTTCCGTTGAACGTAAGCCCCAGATAGTCTTTATCTGAATACAATTCTACTATAAGAAACACTGTTACCAGCACTACCCTTATGGCACGCATCATACGCACCGCATTCGTATATTGTTTTTCGGCATTTTCGGCAGTTATGGTTACCGGATAATTAAACTGTTCGGGGTATTCCTGAACCACACTCAGCACCAAAAACTGAAAGGATGCGAGTATCGGCAACAGGAAACTTATCTTTTTGGATCCGAAGCCATCGGCTTCACCGGCAAGGTTAAAATGTACAGGGACAATATCCGGCAGCTTATAATACATTACGCTAACGAATATCCATAAAGCAGCAAGGCCAACATATCCTATAACCTCAAGTATTATATCAGTTTGAGTGGGCTTTATCTTAATTTGAGGGCGGGTTTCCATTTTGGTGATTTGGTATACAAAAATAAGGATTTTAGAACTATTAGGTTTGGGTATTCGTAAAAGACCTGTTAATCCTCATATCCACAAATGGTTTTGCCTTTCTCTTTGGCTTCGGTAAGCGTTACTTTAATTATTTCACCCTGGCAGTTGCGCAATCCCTGGCAATCTTTTTTAAAATGATATTTCTTTCCTCCCTTTGTATCGCACAAGTATACATCGGTGTCGGTATAAAATGAAGTAAGGGAAACGAAACAGACTAAGAGTAATAGTTTTTTCATTGTAAGGCGAGTTGGTGATATACAAATATAGTTTTTTATGTAAGTATACCTACAAGGTTTTAAAAACCTTGCAGGAAGCTAAACCTCACCCAAAACTTTATGACTTTATGACTTTACAACTTTATAGCTTTATGACTTTACAACTTTGTTCCTATCTTTACACTATCAACATTATTTACATGAAAACACTATATATCCTTCCGGTACTGTTATTAATCATCGGATGCAAATCGGCATCATCTGATAAACCTTCCGGAGTTTTTTCTGCAACTTCTGAAAACGGCCTTGCAGTAGGTACCATCACTTTTGAAGGCGATGTTCCGCGAAATGACATTTACCGCTTTTTATACCAGCCAACGTCTGACGACAAGAAGTTCATTAAAAAGAATGAAGGGAAAATTGAAATAAAAGCACGTGACGGAAAGAAACGTGGCTTTACAGGGGATTTTGGAGAAAAGAAGTCATACGTATTCGTTATTGAACGTGCACCTGGCAAATACAACTTTACGCAACACACTGTGCTTAGCGGACTGGGTTCTATGGGAAATGTAAACTTCAGTAAGCTGTATGGCATTCCGTTTGAAATTAAGAAAGGTGAAATTACCTATCTGGGAGAACTGTCTTATAACGACAACGCACTGCCCGGCGATCCGCGCATTGTGGTATACGATCGCTACGACCGTGATCTTGCCGAACTGAAAAAGAAATACCCAAACATCGACTGGAAACTCGCCTCCGACAAAACCCCAAAATCTGGCAATAAGGGCGAAGGCAACATTATCGATTTCAGATAAAAATACCTGAAAATAGGGATTTTACAGGAGGTTTACATGTGGTAATTTTATACTGCACGTAAACCTTTTTTACTATGAAAACAATTCTACTATCTGCCGCATGTTTTATGCTGCTTTCCTGTTCGGGATCTGACGAGAATAATGATGTAAACAATCCCGGCAATGGAGCGGTGAGCAACACACTGCACCTTAGCTTTAAAACGCCCGATTGGGAACAATTCATCAATTGCGAACAGCTTGACCTTGAGGGATACTCTGTTAGCGAAACTGCTAATGTAGTATCGGCAACATCGGCATCTACTAAAGAGTCGTTCTATTTTTCAATCCCTAAAGACAGTTCGGCGATGGTGGAATCAGGAAATCTGAAAAAATATGCAATTACCGAATATGGCGATAACACTAATCCGTTCGAGTTTTCGCAAAAACTACCCATAACGCAGGGATCGGCTACTTATCTTATCAGTTCGACAGGATTTGACACGAATAATTACAACGAAGTGACAAACATAGAATACATTGGTTATGAAGGCAATAACGCTTTGTTTAAAGTTAAGTGCCGCTATGCCATGCAGGCATACGAATTAGGGAATTCGCAAAATATAAAGCCAATCACAGGAACTTTTCATTTTAAAGTCAGAACAAGCCGTAATTAATCACACATCTGACAAGCTTTAACATATCTATAACATTTAGTCAGATTTCCTGCATTAATATCCAGTATGCACACATAACAAGTGTTAAAGTTAATTTTTTTAACATTTCATATGCTATTCGTTTGGGGTAAATATTTACTTTTATCACACCTAAACACTATAACATGGAGAAAATTACTTTCGACGCTATGCGTAATTACATTTTGGAAAACGAGCTTACTGACAGTGTTGCGATTTCGCTTCACCCGGACAGCTTTGATGAGTTGGTAATGGATTACCTTGACTTTAACGGCAATCAGATTGAGCGTCCGTTTGAGATCCTTGGTGTAGAAATCCGCCAGGACAACACAGGAAACGTAGTGAGAAGCTACATCCATACTGACAGCACGCTGCAGTAACAACCATCACATCTTACTTAAAAAAGTAAAAACCCTGCCATCGCAACTGGCAGGGTTTGTTTTTTTAGGTTATTCTTTGTCTTTTTGATATGTAGTTTTCCGTGATTGCTAGCCTGCCTTCCGGCATAGGCAGGGAGGTATTACAAAGCAATCTCTTTAAATTTTAGATTGCCGCGCTCCACTACGTTACGCTCGCAATGACGATATGGTCTCATATATATTCAACGTTTCCCGTCATTGCGAGAAGGTACGACGAAGCAATCTAAAAGATATCTAAACTTTCAAAATACAGACCTTTCCATTCAGGATTAATACTCTCAATTAATTCTATTTTCTTTTTCCTTGAACCTGCTTTTAATTGTTTTTCTCGTCCAATAGCATCTCCAATCATTTGATATTGTTCAAAATATACTAGTTTATGAAGATTATATTTAGCAGTAAAACATTTTGGATAAAACTTTTGTTTATGCTGTTTTACTCGTTCATATAATTCAGAAGTGACACCAACATATAATGTTGTATTGGTATTGTTGGTAAGTATATAGACAAATCCCGGTTTCATAATATATATAAATTGTAGATTGCCGCGCTCCACTGTGTTACGCTCGCAATGACGATATGGTTCATATATATTCAACGTTTTACGTCATTGCGAGGAGGTACGACGAAGCAATCTCTCCAAATTTCAGATTACCACGTTTCATTACATTCACAATGACAAAACGTTTATCGAATCTACCCCAACCTTATAATCAGTTCGTCAAGGTCTACAACTTCCTGTTCGCCTGATGTAAGGTTTTTGATTTTATATGTAGCAGAATCTACTTCTTCACCACCGCATAATACAGCAAACGGAATAGCCCTTCTGTCAGCGTGGGTAAATTGTTTGTTCAGTTTGGCAGCATCAGGATACAGTTCGGCTTTAATACCCGCTGCCCTAAGCGCAGCAATAGCCCTCATGCAGTATAAAGCTTCTTTATCGCCAAAGTTGATGAACAGCACTTTAGTAGCCTCAGTAACCGTTTCAGGGAAAAGGTTAAGTTCTTCAAGTACCAGATAAATACGGTCAAGCCCAAAAGATATACCCACGCCGCTCATGTTCTTAAGTCCGAAGATACCTGTAAGGTCGTCATAACGTCCTCCACCGCCTATAGATCCCATAGCCACCTCTTTAGGAGCAGTAACTTCAAATATAGCACCGGTGTAGTAGTTCAGTCCACGGGCAAGGGTCACATCAAGGTCAAGTTCCGATTTACCCATACCGATAGCCAGAACATTATCGCAGATAAAACGTAGCTCCTCTACTCCTTTAAGCCCTTCGGCAGAAGTAGCAAGGAGTTCCTGTAGCTTAGTAAGCTTCTCTTTGATAGTCCCGGTAAAACTGAACAATGGCTGTACTTTGGCAATTGCGGCTTCGGTAATGCCTTTCTCCAGCATTTCCTTTTTCACACCATCCTCACCTATTTTGTCGAGCTTATCAAGCGCAACAGTAAAGTCGATAAGCTTGTCCTTAGCACCTATCACCTCAGCAATACCGCTAAGTACTTTTCGGTTATTTATCTTAATCACGGCACCGTTTAGCCCCAGTGATGTAAACACATTGTCATACAGCTGCACCAGCTCTACTTCCTGCCATAACGATGTAGAACCTACCACATCGGCATCACACTGATAAAACTCCCTGAAACGGCCTTTCTGTGGGCGGTCTGCCCTCCATACCGGCTGAATCTGGTAACGCTTAAACGGAAACTCAATATCATTTTGGTGCTGTACCACGTAGCGCGCAAACGGCACGGTAAGGTCGTAACGCAGGGCTTTTTCAGAGATGCGTGCTGTGAACTTATTCAGTTCGATAAGCTGTTCCTTATTGATGGTTTCCGACGAATTTACAAGCAATTCTTCTAACGATTCAGGCAATTCCAGCTTCTTTTTATCAAAGAAAAAGTTACCCGAGTTCAATATTTTAAAAATAAGCCTGTCGCCTTCTTCGCCATACTTACCCATAAGGGTGTCTGAATTCTCAAACGACGGCGTTTCGATAGGCTGGAAACCAAAAGTCTCAAAATGATGCTTTATCGCCCCTATAATATATTGACGCTTAGCCACCTCAGACGGTGAAAAATCTCTTGTCCCTTTTGGAATTCCCGGTTTTGTTGCCATTTTTAAAATTATTTAGAGTGCAAAGATAAGAATTGCTTCGCAGTTTAAAGTTTCAGGTTTAAAGTTTAAAGTTGCTTACTCCTGCTTTAATGCAACACGGATAACGCGGATTGAACGAATGAACACGGATTTTGCTTGCTCATACGTATAGCAATTACAATGGGTTTGAGTGAAGCTGCCCCTCTCTTTTGGAGAGGGGTTGGGGTGAGGCCTATCGAACTATTTAATAGCAATAACCCCAAGCGTACCGGCTACGGTATCAAAATAACGCTCCCATTGCGGGAGATCATTAGTTTGCAGCAGTACCATCATGCTTACGATTTTATCATCGTTTGGAGCAACAGGTACAGCGTATGCCAAAGCGGTAACTTCCTGTTCCGATTTGTCCTTTTGGATTTCTTTTACCTTCAATATCTTTTTTGCAGGAAGTATTTCCCAAAGGGCATCATTCTTTTTCTTAAGGTTGTCTACAATTTTCTTGTAACTGAGTTCCGATGAAGCAGCAATCATCACCTTTACCTTTTTATCGGTAGACGTAAAAGCGATTACCTTATCATTATTGTCTTTAATAAACCATTCAGGATTAAGGCTTAAAAACACCTCCCCTTTAGACAATGGATTCTTATACGTTAACGGAACATCGTCTTCATTGCTTCTTTGGGCGAAAGTAAATTGTACCGATAAAAGTACTATAATAGCTAAAAGCTTTTTCATGCAGTATATTTTTAGCGAAGATAAGGCTTCGCGATTTAAAAGTTGTTTAATCAAACGCAGTTAGCAGCGATTTGTTTTATAAAATTGATAGGCCATTGCGCTTTTACCTCCCAAATTTAAGAGTTAACCTAAAATATAACTATCCGTAAAACCGTAAGCGCTAATTTTGCGTACACTTTTTCGGCAACCGAAAGGTTGTTGAAAATAAATGCCCCAAAATTTCCAAGCTAATCAAAAATCAAATAATTAATTACTTAATGCCTACAGCAATCTTATCGAGAGTAATGTGTCCGGTTCACGTCGGCGTAGCTATTTTAATTTGCAGTCTTATTATCCTGTCCGGATGGATATTAGACATCTCATTTCACCCGGGCATTTATGGAACAATAAAGTTTACAAACGTTATTGTCTTTGTATTATTAAGTTCCTGCCTTATTAATGCCTCAAAATATAAAAGCGTACCGCTACTGTTTTTAAGCATTAAGATACTGATAGCTGCATATTTTTGTATTTCACTACTTGAGGATTACTTTAACTGGAAAACAGGAATCGAAGAGTTTTTTTTCAGCGATGTACAGGAGGCTCTTCTAAACAACAATACCTGTATTAAAACTTCGCCAATGACAGCAATGCTCTTTATTATGATAAGCATTGGATTAATTGGTGTGCTTTATATAAAAAAGTACGTAGCAGCATTCCAATACCTTTTCCATATCGTAACTTTTGTCAGCTTTATAATTATCATAGGATATTTATTTAAGATACCTGCATTGTATTCTTTTTATTTCCGCACGTTTACCTCCTTTTATACAACAATTATCTTTTTCTTTTTATCCATTGGAGCATCATTATTAAGCCCCTCTACAGGCATTACGGCCATATTTACGGTACATAACATCGGCAACATAATAGCAAGGAGGTTATTTTTACAAATGATGTTTGCAATAGTTGTAATTACTTACATCAGGTTTGAGGTTCATGCTTACAATTTTATAAATTCAGATTTCAGCATAGGGCTCATGGTTATAGCCTTTGTAATGTCTAGCCTGTATTTTACTTTAAAAGCATCTAAAAGCCTGAACTATGCCGAGCTACGCCGAAATATTGCCGAAGAACGTTTTAAACTGGTAGTAGAGTCAGCACCTAATGCGCTCATCATGAGTGATAGTAAAGGCAAAATAACACTTGTAAATGTAAGGGCTGAAAATTTATTTGGATATAGCAGGGAAGAATTGGTTGGAGAAAAAATAGAGACATTAATCCCTAAAAAATTCAGGAAACACCACCCTTCTAACAGAAACTTGTATCATTCGGCTCCCGTTTCACGCTATTTTGGTGCCGGTGCAGAATTGCATGCTGTAAATAAAAACGGTGTTGAATTCCCCGTAGAAATAGGCCTCAACCCAATTAAAAACAGCAACGAAACCGCAGTACTCGCATCTATAATTGATATTACCGACCGAAAAAAACAAGAACTGCAGATCAAACAGCAGCTAATAGAACTCAAGCTAAAAAACAGGGAAATGGAACAGTTCAGTTACATTGCCTCTCACGACTTACAGGAACCT
Source organism: Flavobacterium psychrophilum (assembly GCA_003243255.1). The sequence continues at coordinate 10,270 of QFQM01000017.1, forward strand.
TTACGAACGGTTTCAAACTACATCATGCTGCTTAAAGAAGATTATCCTGACCAACTTGATGACGAAATAATAGCGCACCTTGGAATGATGGAATCAGCTGTGGGCCGTATGGGAATGCTGGTAAAATCTATGCTTGACTACGGACGCTTAGGACGTGATAAAACTTTAAGTTTAACAGACTGCAACTGTTGTGTTTCGAATGTTATTGCAGACTTAAACACCTTGATTGTACAAAATAACGCAACTGTAATCATTGAAAACAACCTTCCTGAAATCAATGCATACGAAATAGAATTCAGGCAATTAATACAAAACCTTATCAATAACGCCATTAAATTCAAAAAAGAAAACGTTGCTCCGTTTATAAAGATAGGATGCAGGCAAACCGACGGTGATTTTGAATTTTATATAGCCGATAACGGTATAGGTATCGATCAGAAATATTCAAAACGAATCTTCCATATCTTTCAACGCCTCCATAATAGCCAGAAATTTGAAGGACATGGCATTGGGCTGGCTAACTGCAAAAAAATAGTCGAAATGCACGGGGGAAAAATATGGGTAGAATCCATTCCTAATGAAGGGAGCACATTTAAATTCACAATTTCTAAATTATAACACATTGAGTACACTAAAAAAAATCTTACTGATAGACGACAATTCAATAGATAACTTTTTCCATGAACGTGTAATCAGGAAATTCGACAAGAATATCACGGTTATTTCTATACTGTCTGCCGAAGAAGCGCTTGAATACTTAATCAATCTGGAACCGTCTGAGCTTCCTGATCTGATATTCCTGGATATTAATATGCCGGGCATGAACGGATGGGAGTTTCTGGAAGAATACAACAAATTTGAGGAAGACCGCAAAAATAGCGTTATCGTAATTATGCTCAGCACTTCGGAAAACGTTGACGACAAAGACAAGGCACTCTCAAAAGGGATAGCGACAGACTATCAGTCGAAACCTTTAACACTTGAAATGCTTACCAAAATCTATGACGATTTTACTTTGGAAAAAAAATTAAGCGAAATGCGAAAATAAAGTATAGTAGCACTTAGAACATAAAGCTATCGGCTAAAAACTAAAAATCGGCGCCCCCGGGTGTGCCTGTGCATGAGTGAGCCTTTTTTCCCTTTTCTGCATTCCCACTAAACCTCTCAAAAAAAGAAAAGAGAGAAAAAGAAAAAATCAAACCAAAAATGTCTCCCACTTATGAAGTACTTTTTTGGGTGACTTTTTCTTGGGGACTTATTTAATTTTCTTTGTGGGGAATCTAATTAGCAGATATTAGTTATAATATCTTTATATAGGTCGTAATACAAGCCGAAAAACAGTTGCAAAACATCAGCAAAACAGGTAAAAGACAATAAAGCATAAGAAGCTGACAGAGCGCAAAGTGATTCCGACACCCAAAACAATATACCTCTAATAATAAGAAAGTTACATATTTTTATTAAGCAAATAGTTAAGCAAAAAAACCAACCTTTTTAAAAATACCCGTTGGATTTCAACAGGTTACAACATATCTTTTTCATATGATTATCATGTGTTTACGCATAGCGAATGCTACCCGTATCGCATAACGTAAGCCAGCTTGCTGTTAACAGAAAAACCAATAATAACCCAAACCTAACCCATTGGCGAATACAAAAAAAATACCCCAACATGAGTCGGGGTAATTGTTGTTACTTAGCATGGAGATTCCTTACATGTTTTAACGAAAACGCTCCAATTTTACGAATCGATGCCGAAGGCGTATTTTCCTGTGAGGGTATTTTAGGAGCATGCAGCTTTTCTAAAACGTTAGCCACTACAGCATTTTCTGCCTCGCGGAGTTGTTTTTCTTTCAGCCCCTTACGCTTCATCTCAACCTCATATACAAGGGCTTCGAACTTCATATCAAAACTCACATAAAAACCTCTTGTATAGCGGCTATACGACTTGAGCCCCCAATGCTTTTTCAGTTCGCTCTTAACTTTTTTCGTCATGTACTCGCTCGAATATTTTTTGATGATATCCGGCAGCATATCATTATCTACCGATTTAGCATTGCCTGCCATACGCGAAAGCCAAAACTTATTGTCTACCTTGCAATATGGCTTTTTGCCAATAATGCTCTTCAAAGCCAGAAAACCCAACAGGCAAATCTTCTCAAACTCTTTCTTTTCGTTGTCCCGGAATTCATAAAACATTTTGGTGCTTATGCCCGACATGGGACTTGCTTTTGGAATGCTCTGATAAAGCAGTTTTCCGTTTAAGGCTATCAGTTCTGATGAATTTGCAGGTAATTCATAATGAATAACGCTTTGCCTAATCCGAAGAACTTCATTTCCATAATTTAGCCTTGCCGAATGCGCATAAACCGAATAATACATAATGTCGTTTAGGCATTTTTGGGAATTGAACATAAAGTCCTGAAGCAATACAACAGGAAAATTAAAATAGCGAATACCGCTCATGTAAATGTATATGTAGAAATCTTGAAGAAGGCTTTGCAGTCGAAAGACTCGTTATGTCATTTCGACCGGAATGAAATGGAGTGGAGAAATCTCGGATTATTGAGATTTCTCCATTACGCTGCGCTTCAGTCGAAATGACATGAACATCCGTAAAACTTTACAACTTTAAACTTTAAACCTGAAACAAATTCATTATTTTAGTGGCATCAAAAAACGAACCATGTTTAACCTGTTCAGGGAAAATACAAAGATAGCAATTGATTCGATACGAAGCCAGATGCTACGAACCACCTTGACCGTATTCATCATCGGTCTTGGCATTTTTGCCCTTGTGGGCGTACTAACCTTTGTTAACGGCTTTAAGAATACCATAACAGGCAATTTTGCCTCTATGGGTACAAACACCTTTTCCATAAGCCGTTACGACTTTTCAGACCAGATAGGCCGCAACAACGGCGAAGAAAAGATAAACCCTATCGTCAGCTATCCGCAGGCGAAAGAATTTCAGGATAAATATCATTTTCCTTCGGCAACAACCTCGTTGTCGTTTACGGCAGCAAGCAATATAGAAGTAAAGCACGAAGACAAAAAAACCGACCCCGAAGTAAACATTGTGGGTGCCGACGAATATTTTTTGCCTAATTCAGGGCTTGAAACCACTCAGGGGCGCAACTTCAATAACTTTGACATTGCTAACAACAACTACGTGTGCATTGTGGGATCTGACTTTGTAAAAAGCGGACTCCTGAAAGACATGAATCCTATTGATAAGATCATTTCCGTACGCGGTGCCCGTTTTAAAGTTATCGGGGTGCTGAAAGAAATGGGGTCTACCTTTGGCAACCGCCAGGATCTACGCCTTATCATACCGATACAGGTAGCACGTTCACTGTTTACCGCTCCTAATATCGATTATGAGGTAAAAGTGATGATAGGCAACCACGATATGCTAAATGCGGCTGTAGACGAGGCTATACTGGCCATGCGCCGTGTGCGAAAGCTTAATCCTGTTCAGGAAAATAATTTTGGTGTAGAGCGTAGTGACGAACTTTTAAAACAGCTAATGTCCGAAACCGCTGCACTTGGTTACTCGGCATGGGTAATAGGTATAATTACTGTTTTTGGCTCATCCATTGCCCTTATGAATATCATGCTGGTATCAGTAAGTGAGCGCACCCGTGAGATAGGCGTACGCAAATCGCTTGGTGCCAAAAAGAGCACTATTGCCATGCAGTTCTTTACCGAAACCCTTGTAATCAGCTTTATTGGTGGTGCCATCGGGCTTATACTGGGTATGGCCGCCGGAGGACTGCTGACATCCCTGGTTTTTAAAGCAAGCTTCTCTATCCCATGGATGGCAATGCTTGCCGCGTTGGTAACTACCTTTATAGTAACTATAGTTTCCGGATTATTCCCTGCCATAAAAGCTGCTGCCCTGGACCCTGTTGAGGCGTTAAGGTATGAGTAGGTTTTTTATTATCGGGGTTAGAGTTTTTAGCGTTCTGTCATTTCGACCGGAATGAAATGGAGTGGAGAAATCTCAGAACTTTATTGTAAATTTCTCTCGAGTCACTTATGCACAAAACACTGGGGACACATAACTATTATGTATATATCCTTACAAATAAAGTAAGGACTGTTTTATATGTAGGTTTTACCAATAATCTACCTGAACGCTTACATTATCATAAAAATCCAGAAGCAAATTCTAAGCATTTCACTACTAAATATAAGTGTTTTTATCTCGTCTATTATGAACGATATTCAGAAGCAGAAATAGGTATAGACAGGGAAACGCAATTAAAAAAATGGAGTAGAACAAAAAAGGATGCCTTAATAACCGGATTCAATCCTGAATGGCGATTTTTAAATGATGATATTTCAGATTTCTGAGATTTCTCCACTACGCTGCGCTTCGGTCGAAATGACAAAACATCACTGAATACTACAGCTAGGACAGAGTGAAGCTACCTGCCTACTACAAACTGAACACTGCCTACTGCCTTTGGGGCTGCCGCTACCATCCTGTCATTACCGTAAATATCCTTTTTAAGGACAACATTGGCAAAACCAAGATCTTCAAGCAAGGTTACAGTTTCAGGCCCGAGGTATTGGTTAATTTCAAAATATAATCTGCCATTCGGCGAAAGCTGGTTCATGGCTAATTGGGCTATCTTACGGTAAAAGAGTAACGGGTCGTTATCGTCTACAAACAATGCCAGATGCGGTTCGTACTGCAATACATTCTCTTTTATCTCTTCTTTTTCAAGGTTACGCACATAGGGCGGATTGGAAACGATCACATCATAAGTCTGCGGAAGCGTTTCGGCAGCCAGTATGTCCTTTAATATAAAGCTGACCTCAACAGCATTATGCTGCGCATTCCTTTTGGCTGTAGCCAAAGCTCCCTCAGAAACGTCTATTGCTGACACCGCAGCATCCGGCAGGTTCTTAGCCAATGATATTGCAATGCAGCCTGTTCCCGTACCTATGTCAAGCAAACTGATTTTCCCCTTATGCTGATTTTCGGTAATGATCCATTCAACCAATTCTTCGGTCTCAGGACGCGGAATAAGCGTATTGGGATTGACCTCAAACTCAAGTCCGTAAAAGTGAGCCTTCCCAAAAATATACTGAATAGGCTTTTGCGTTTCGAGTTCGCGAAGCACGGCATTCCACTTTTCGATTTCGTTGCCTGAAAGTTCCGCATCGGGGTTCAGGGCAAGGTCGGTGCGTTTCCAGCCTTTCAGTTCTTCGAGGGCTATGGCAAAAAAGCTCTCTGCCTCCATACTGTCGTATAGCGGAGTGAGTTTTTCGAGGAAATAGGTACGGTATTGTTTAATTTTCATTTTACGGATTATGGTTAAGCCTCACCCCCAGCCCCTCTCCAAAGGAGAGGGGAGCCAGCATCACTCATACTTTACACGTGTGAGCGATCAAGAGCTCCTTTCACTACGTCAAAAAGACTAAGGTGTATCTTCGGACATCCGACACGGGACTTTAAAACTTTACAACTTTCAACATTATAACTTCTTCAGCATCCACACAGGGCAAGAGCTATGCCCGGTATCGCCCAGGGGAGCGTCGAGGTATTCGAATCCGCTTTTGCGGTACAGCTTTTGTGCGGCTTCCATATACGGCATGGTTTCTAGGTAGCATTGGGCAAAGCCAGCTTCTTTTGCAAAAGCAAGGCAGGTGTCCATCACGGCACTCCCCATACCTGTGCCTCGGGCTTCGGGCAGGAAGTACATTTTTTGGAGTTCACATACGTCTGAAGGTCCGTTTTCAAGTGGTGCGATACCTGCTCCGCCTATCAGCCCGCCGTCTTTTTCAACCACGAAATACTGCGCATTAGCAACCGAATACGTCTCAAACATACAGTCGAGCGAGGCATCGGCGTAGGCCGTACCTACTTTTGGCACATTATGTTCTATCAGTACATTGCGGATGAGTGCAGCCACTTCGGCATTGTCTTTTTGTTCTATTTTTCGGATGATGGTATTCATTACCGCAAAGCTACGGAATTGGGATGTATTATTCTCACTCATACCTCCGAAGGCGATGCCTCCGGCTATTTTGTATGAACCTTTCAGGTTCATGGGCAGCGAAAACAAATTATTTCCCGTAGGGAAACTACTCCTGTAGATATCGCGTAGCGATTTAATGTTGGTAGAAAATAGAATAACAAGGTGATTATTTCCCGTAGGGAATGAATTATTATTAACCACGACGAATACAATGCAGGCACAATGTACACAACACTTTGTGTCACTTAGTGTAGCCTTGGTGTCCTTTGTGGTAAAACATTTCGTAAATTTGACATTCAATTATTCCTATGTCACAAACACCCCAAGAACATTACATGCAACGCTGCCTGGAACTGGCTGCCAACGGACTTCGCGAAGCTATGCCCAACCCTTCTGTTGGTGCGGTGCTGGTTTATGAGAGCAGGATTATTGGCGAAGGCCATACTTCTCCTTTTGGCGGTCCGCATGGTGAAGTGAACTGCCTGAATTCGGTTAGTGAAGAAGACAGGCATCTTATTCCGCAGTCAACATTATACGTGAGCCTTGAGCCATGCAGCCACTATGGTAAAACACCTCCGTGTTGTGACCTTATTATTAAAAATGAGATTCAGAACATCATCATTGGCTGTGTTGACCCTAATGAAAAGGTCGCAGGTAACGGCATTCGTAAACTCAATGAAGCCGGAAAGAATGTTATTGTGGGTATACTCGAAAAGGAATGCCGCGAATTCAACCGACGCTTTTTTACCTTTCACGAAAAACAACGCCCCTATATCATATTAAAGTGGGCTGAAAGTGCTGATGGATTTTTAAGTCCTTCTGATAGATTGTTGGATAGTCCGAAAACGGATAATTCGATTGTTGGATTTTTGGATAGTTCGACAGATCCGTCCAATCGAACAATCGAACAATCGAACAATCGAACAATCGAAGAGAAAAAGCCGGTATGGATTACCAACAAATACTCCCGCCAGCTCGTTCACAAATGGCGTAGTGAGGAAATGGCGATACTTGTGGGTACGCAAACCGTACTTGATGACAACCCCAGCCTTGACGTTCGTTCGTGGTCGGGACAAAGTCCGGTGCGTATTGTGCTAGACCGTACCAACCGTATTTCTGACGAGTATTCGGTAAAAAATCTTAAAATTAAATCAATTTTTTTGACGGAAACGTCCAATTTGCCTAACTTAGATACCCTGTTGTATGAAAGCATAGCTTTTGACGACAAACTGCCAAAAAACATCTCCAATGTGCTGTATAAGCACAACCTGCAGTCGGTTATCATTGAGGGAGGCCGCCAAACGCTCCAAACCTTTATTGATGCCAACCTGTGGGATGAAGCCCGCGTTTTTAAAGGAACTGTCAACTTTCATGACGGTACTCCTGCCCCGCAGTTTGTCGCCCAGCCCATACACAGGGAAATGATACTGGATGACGAACTTATAATTTACAGGAATTATGGTGAAGGCAATAATATTTGATTTAGGGGACGTTTTTATCAATAAAAATAGCCCGGCGAAAGACAAGGCTCTTGCAGACCTCGGACTTAAAGCATGGACCGATGAACATGAAAAGCTGGAACTGAAGCTGGAAACCGGAAAGATTGATGCTGAGCAGTTTTTAAAAGGCTTGCAAAAGTCGATGCCAGATGCTACCCTAAAAGAAATTAAAGCCGCATGGAATGCCGGTATAGCCGACTTTCCGCTTTACCGTCTTGAATTCCTGCAAAACCTGTCGAACAATTATCGACTGTTCCTTTTAAGCAATACCGACCCTATACATATCGAGAAATTTGAGCGCGATGTAGAAGCGTCTTTCTATATGGACTTTTACCAGTGCTTTGAGAAGGTATATTTCTCCCACGAAATAGGCCATCGCAAACCCGATGCAGAAGCCTTTAACTACCTGTTGAACAAACACGACGTTCAGCCAAAGCGTACCCTATTCGTTGACGATAAGAAATTCAACACCGACGCCGCTGCCGCCCTTGGCTTTCAGGTTTGGAACCTGCAAAAAGGCGAAGAGGATGTGGTAGAACTTTTTGAAAAGAAAGTGATTAATCTGGACGAGGTTTAGTTTAGTATTCAGTTTGCAGTCGCAGTAGTCAGCTAGCTTCACTCATGCTCATAAGACGTAATGTTCTGTCATTGCGAGCGGAGTGCAACGCAGCGTGGCACCCGAGGCTGAAGCCGAACGGACGAAGTAATTCCAATACACATCATTGGAACGCGGATGCCGCAGATCTGGGCGGATGAAAACGGATTTTTCTTACTCATTTCATTACCCCAGGCGATGCTATCGGATATTATATATGATGGATCTTTCAGCCTTCATATTTACTCCGATATTGTTTTTATAATCTTTTTCTTTCTGTAAGACAATGTGTTAGCTCCTGATTTTAAGTTTATTTTCATATTTGAATGATAAAGTTTTGTTAATACAATTCCATTAATTTCCACACAAACCCTTACAGTTGTTAAGTTTTTAATTTTTTAATAAATCTGTTAAGAATATTTTAACTACTTCATTAAAAAACCATTAAGAGTGTTACATCGTAGCTTTATAATACAATTAACACCCAATTATATTATGGAAAAAACTTTTACCTATCTAAAAATGCTATCGGGATTATGTTTGTTTTTTGCCTTTTCGGCGAATGCCCAAATCACCGTAACTAATTCAAACAATGCCGGGGCAGGATCTTTCAGGCAGGCAGTACTTGACGTTTCAGCTGATGGTGCCATTCTTTTTGACGCTTCGCTTAACGGAACTACAATCACACTTTTAACCGAAGTGACGATAGACAAAAATATTGTTATTAATGGTAGTGGTAACGAAAATACCATCATCAGCGGTAACGGTATGACAAGAGTATTAAACATTACTGCCGGCAATGTTACCCTGAACAATCTGACAGTAACTGATGGCTCAGCACTTGATAGTGGCGGAGCCATTTCTATTTCCGGTGGCACTACAATGATGAACAACGCCATTATTTCCGACAGTCAGGCTTTAGGCATAATGGCTACACAAGGTGGTGGCGGAGTTTATGTTACCAATGGTTCGCTAACACTTAATGCATCTACGGTTACCAATAACTCGGCTACAGGCGCATCCGGTAGCGGTGGGGGAATACTTGTGGGTACAGGCGGTTCACTTACTGTAAATGGGTCTGTTATCTCCGACAATATGGCGATGAGAGCTGGTGGTGGTATCGAAGTAAATGCAGCTTCTGCAGTTAACATTACTTTAAACGATGCAACACTTGACGGAAATATGGCCGGATCTAACCCCGGTAACGGAGGTGGATTACACATTACAGGAGCAAGCAATGCTACCATTACCGGCGGTGTGGTAAGCAATAATATAGCGACTTCTGAAGGTGGCGGACTGTGGAATGGCTCAGGAACAATGACCATTACAGGAACAGTAATTTCAGAAAACACAGCCAGCGGAGCCGCAGCCGATCAGGGCGGTGGTGGAATTTACAACCTTAGCGGTATGCTGAACATTAATGCTGAAACCGAAATTACCGCTAACATTGCTGATGGTGCCGCAGGAAGCGGCGGAGGTATCCTTAACGATGTTGGCGGGAAACTTACTATCAACGGAGCAGAAATTACCTTAAACGTATCTAACCGTGCGGGTGGTGGTATCGAAGATAACTCGGGTGCTGCAGGATTTGTAATGATGACTGATGTTACCCTTGACGGTAATATAACAAACATGTCTCCTGGTAATGGTGGAGGACTTCACGTAACCGGTGCGGGAATGGTAACCATAACCGGCGGAACAGTATCTGACAATGAAGCCGGTGCTGAAGGCGGAGGATTATGGAACGGTTCGGGAACTATGATCATAGAAGGAACTGTTATCAGCAACAATACGGCCAGTGGTGCAGGAGCTGATCAGGGCGGTGGAGGAATCTACAACCTTAGCGGTATGCTGAACATTAGCGGAGACACTACAATATCGGGTAATACTGCCAATGGTGCTGCCGGTAGCGGTGGTGGTATACTTAACGACGTAGGCGGTAAAGTGACTATTGAAGACACAGAAATAACAGCAAATATAGCAACCCGTGCAGGTGGTGGTGTAGAAGATAACGGGCTTGCTGCCGGGTTTGTAACCATGAACAATGTAACGCTTACCCTTAATAATGCAGGAATGTCTCCCGGCAATGGCGGTGGTATACACATGACCGGAATGGGTAATGTAACAATCGCTAACAGTATTGTTAGCGCAAACACAGCTACCGAAGGTGGAGGACTCTGGAATGGTACCGGTACAATGAATGTAGCCGGAGTTCATTTGATGGCTAATACAGCCACAGGGCTAACTGTTGATGATGGTGGCGGTGCTATTTTTAACAATGGAGGTACACTTAATGTAAGTGCTTCTACCCTTTCAGCAAATGCTGCAACCGGATTGTTAGGACAAGGTGGAGGAATTCACATAAAAGGCGGTACAGCAGTCGTTACAACAAGTACACTTTCGGCAAACACTTCACTTACCAATGGTGGCGGTATCTATAACAACGGTACGCTAACATTAAACGCCAATACCATTGCTCTAAATGAAGCTACAATTAGCGGCGGCGGTGTTGCCAGTGAAGGCATGAATACAGTAAGCATTAAAAATACAATTGTAGCCAACAATATTGCCCTTGTTTCAGGAGCTAACCTGTTTGGTGGTGTTGGCACTATAACATCTAACGGTTTCAACCTTGTAGCTGCGGTAGACGGTAATGCTTTTGTTTCTACAGAAGATGATATTACCGATATAGAGATTACGCTTATGGCTCTTGCAGATATAGAAGACGGCACACCTGTCCATATGCTAAGCTGCCCAAGCCCTGCGGCAGATATGGGTGACCCGGCAGATACTTTTACAGATCAAAATGGTTTTGCCGTATTTGGCGGTATCCGCGATATTGGAGCTTTTGAAGCTCAGGTAGAATGCTCAACTGTAGGACTGGAAGAATTTGCAGTAAACAGAAGCGTTGTATACCCTAACCCTTCAAACGGTATATTCAGCATTGCTTTGGCTGCAAACTATAACAGTGCTGTAAACATTTCGATATATGAGATTGCGACAGGAAAACTAGTTAAAGAAATTAAGGCCGATAGCATGAATATTGAAATAGGTATGACAGGGGTTGCCACAGGCACTTATGTTATGCAAATAGTATCCGACAATGCTTCTGAAACACATAAATTAGTTGTAAACTAATAATTATTTTTTGATTGGTTTGAAAAAGCTCTCCTTACTGGAGAGCTTTTTTGTTTTAACCACCCCGTTCGCCATGGCTATTGTATGTAAACCTTTCAGGCTCTTTCTAAAATATTAATTCCCTACGGGAAATTATCATGTTACATCTTATTATTGCTACCAAAATTATTTCCCTAAAGGGAAAACACTCCTGCTGAATATCGCGTAGCTATTTAATTTTGGTAGCAATTAGTAAGTTATGTGAAAGATTTCCCGTAGGGAATAAATCAAAATTACACCACCAACGCCTCTGCTTTTATCTTTCTGCTTTGTTTTACCACAATCTCCGAGCCCTCGGCAAGGAAAACCGAAACAGGCTTAAGGCTTTGCATAAAAGCAAAATCAGATCCGTAGGTCTTTTCGAAGTTTACACGCAATCCGTAATCTTTTACCGGGTACACCTGCCAGCGTGGGTGCTGTACCTCATATTCGGCAGATACGTTATCTTTTATTTTGGTATAACCCCAAAAATGCTCGGTAATGAATTCTTCTTCACTGCCTTCAACAATATCAACAGGTTCTTTTTCAGAAGTTGTCCTTATAACGTTCCACCTGCCATCTTTCTTCCATCCGTATTTTACGGTAAGCGAGTCGGCATCTTCCAGCCAAGCATGGCTTGTAGGTAGTGTTTCGTAGTTTTCGCTATATAAGGAATTGGCAACCAGCGTAAGCGATGGCATAGGTACTATTTCCTTGATAAAGACAACCCCACGCTTGTAGCCTTCGGTATCTTTATACTTAACGTAAAATCGCAGGTTGATTTCCTCAAAGTTCACATGAAAGGGAATTTTCATTTTCAGCATCCTGGTCTCCTGAAACATAAAGCCTACAAGACTGATGTAACAGGTGTCATTCCACAGGTCGAGTTCGGTTTCAAAAGGCAGGTACGGTTTGAGTACTTCCGGATCTACCTTAAAGTTCATCATGACAAGCTTGCGCCACTGGGCATCAAGAAATGTCCTTTTTTTGATAGGTATAGTTTGTTGCATAAGCCTAAGATAATAAATTGTTCTTTTGTCTTGAAACAAAAGAACCAAAAATTCAAGGCTGAACTCCTTAGGCTACAAAACATTGACCTCGGCTAAAAGATTTGAACTCGCTTCGCTCAAACAGCAAATCTTTCTTAACGCCTCAATCAACATTTTGCTTAACGCCACGGAGTTTAAGGCCTTGAGCTTCACTCAAACCTTCTTACCTGTACGGTTGTCATTGCGAGCGAAATGCAATGACAAATAATACCAATAAGTGAGGCCAAATAAAAAAATCCACCCGAAGGTGGATTCTATATTGAGGTAAATAAATCTTAATAGTTAAAAGTACCGTACTCGCTGGTAATGGTAAGCTCTTTTTTATCCGAAGCTTCTACCCTTCCTACTATCTTCGCATCTACGTTGAAAGACTTGGAGATAGCGATGATATCCTCTGCGATAGCCTGCGGAACGTAAAGTTCCATACGGTGACCACAGTTAAATACCTGGTACATTTCTTTCCAGTCGGTGCCTGAATTCTCCTGAATAAGCTTAAATAGCGGCGGTACAGGGAACATGTTGTCTTTTATCACATGAACGTTATCTACAAAGTGAAGCACTTTTGTTTGTGCTCCACCCGAGCAGTGTACCATTCCGTGTATTTCGTTAGGAGTGTATTTCTCCAGTATTTGTTTGATGATAGGCGCATACGTACGCGTAGGCGAAAGTACCAGTTTACCGGCATCGATAGGGCTGCCATCAACGGCATCGGTAAGTTTGGTTTTTCCTGAATATACAAGCTCGGCAGGAACTGCAGCATCGTAGCTTTCAGGGTATGCTTTGGCAAGGTAATTATCAAACACATCGTGTCGTGCAGACGTAAGTCCGTTACTGCCCATACCACCATTGTAACCTTTCTCGTAAGAAGCTTGTCCATATGACTCAAGACCCACAATCACGTCACCCGCCTGAATATTGGCATTGTCAATAACATCGCTGCGTTTCATACGCGCTGTTACAGTAGAGTCAACGATGATGGTACGAACAAGATCGCCCACATCAGCCGTCTCACCACCAGTAGAGTGGATGGTAACTCCGAAAGATTTCAGCTCTTCGATAAGCTCCTCGGTACCGTTGATGATAGCAGAGATAACCTCACCCGGAACCAGGTTTTTGTTACGCCCGATAGTTGACGACAGCATGATGTTATCTACCGCACCTACACAAAGCAGGTCGTCGATGTTCATGATAAGTGCATCCTGAGCAATGCCTTTCCATACAGAGATATCGCCTGTTTCTTTCCAGTACATGTAGGCAAGGGATGATTTTGTCCCTGCACCGTCGGCATGCATTATAAGGCAGTAATCGTTGTCACCAGTAAGGTAATCAGGAACTATCTTACAGAAAGCCTTTGGAAACAGACCTTTATCAATATTTTTTATAGCGTTGTGAACATCCTCTTTAGAGGCCGAAACACCTCTCTGGCTGTAACGTTTGCTGTTATCAGAACTCATGGATATGGGTTTGTAATTAAGCCGCAAAGATAGGGTTAATGTGGTAATTATACAATGTAACGATTATTTAATGTCGTAATGCGAAAATTACTTTAGGATTGTATATTTGTTATAAACTAAACCAATCAACATACATGGGATTTCTTAGCAATCTGTTCATTAAAAAGGAAGAAGAGATAAATACTAATGCTGATTTTTGGAACTGGTTCAAAAATAATGAAAGGGCATTTTATAAAATTACCAAGTCGGGTGATAACATTAATAAATTCCATGAACCGTTAAGTGAGAAACTTAACCAGCTGAGAGAAGGTTACTTTTTTCTTTCCGGAATGCTCAATGACGATACTGCTGAATTGATAATCACGGCCGATGGCAATATTAAAAATCTTGTATTTGTAGAACAATTAATCGCTGATGCGCCTTCAATTCAGGGCTGGAAGTTTACCGCGCATAAACCAGCATTAGATATTGAAAATGTAAATATTTCAATGAATGGTTATACTTTTTCAGATGAAACACTCTCATTTTATGCTAAGGAGGACAAAAACTTTCCTGATGAGATTGATATTGTTGTAGTAAACTCTGACTTTACGCAAGAAAACAAAGAAAAAATAACCGTAGGTACACAGATTTTCCTTGATAATTTTCTTGGAGAAATAAACTTTGTTACATCAATAGATAATCTTACCGTAATTGGTAAAGAGGATGCTATACAAGAACTTATTCCAATCGAAAAGCTTAAAGCTTATCTCATTTGGCGTGAAAAGGAATTTGTAGAAAAATATGAGTCTATTACACCCAATTTAGAAAACAACACACATTCAATATTCGAATACTCATACAATAGTCAGCCAATTGTCGCAGTTATGAATACAGATTTATTAGAGTGGAACGAAAAAGCATCATATCCATGGATAATGAAAATCAGTATAGCTTATGATGGTTCTTACAATAACGGAATGCCTAACCAAATGATATCCGGTTTGATAGACTCAGCCGGAGACAAAATCACAGAACAACTGGAGAACTCAAATGATTATTTATACATCGGAAGAGAAACAGGTTGTGGTACAAGAGATATTTTCTTCGCCTGTAAAGATTTCAGAAAACCTTCTTTAATTGTTGACACATTAATAAACCAGCAGACAAGGTTTGATATTAATTATTCTATTTACAAAGATAAATACTGGATGACTTTCAGGAGTTTTCAGAACTTAGGTTAAACCCCGATAACGCGGATTTGTAATCCGTGACCACAAAGAGATTACCGCGCTTCATTTCATTACGCTCGTAATGACAAAACCACCCCGGCTTTCAGCCACCCCTCCGAAGGAGGGGAATCCTACTCATGCCGATTCATCCCGATAACGCGGATTTGTAATTCGTGCACGTAAAGAGATTACCGCGCTTCATTTCATTGCGCTCGTAATGACACACCCCTGACCCCTTCCGCCGCGGCGGAGGGAACCAGCTTCACTCAGGCTTTAAAAATCTGCGGTTAAATATAAAGATTGCCACGTCGCACCTCCCTGCCTAACGGCAGGAAGGCTGAATACTGCGACTGAAACAGAGTGAAGCTCCCTGCCAACTGCGACTGAATACTGCCAACTAGTTATTCTCCACAATAAGCACCTCTACCCTACGGTTGGCTTCGCGTTCTTCTGGTGTTTTTTCGGGGATTGGGTATATTGGCTGGCTTACGCCGAAACCTTCAAAGGAAAGGCGGCTTTTCTCAATACCGTTAAGATTAAGGAACCTCATTACAGCTTTTGCCCTTTCGTAAGAGAGGTTTTGACGGTCGGCTTTCATACAGCATACATGACCTTCAAGCTTTATTTTCAGTCCGGGGTGCAGTCTCATGGTTTCCAATAGTTCGTATAACTTAGGCCTTGAATCAGGCATAACAGAAAAGGTGTTCTCCTGAAAATTAAGGTTATCTATACGGAGTTTTTCACCTGCCTTAGCTTCCCCCACTTTCTTCATGAACTCAACATCAAGCTTCAGTTCTTCTTCCCCTCTGGGTCCCATTACCTTTACGGTTGACGGATACACTACCGGACCTTTTTTAACGACTGTTTTAGGAGCACTTTCAGTAATGCCGAGAATCTCGTTCTCACGGGCAAGGTCTTTTTCCAGCAGGTAATAAATGGTAACCTTACGGTTTTCAGCCTTTACTGCCGACATTTTATGTAGTTTTCCAAAACTTCTCGTCTTGAAGTCTTCACGGATTTTCACTTTTCCCTGAATCAGTCCGAATACATGGCTAACCCTGCGTTGCGCAAGAGTATCGTTCATACCTACACTTCCGTCTTCATCGGTATAGCCGTTTATGGCAAGTATCTTAGAGGTTTTATTGGCAGCAAGCCAGTCGTTCAGGCGTTTATCCTCTCCTTTTTTCAGTTCGTATTTGTTGGTATCGAAGTACAAAGAGAATTGTTCCTGCGCTTTTGCACTAATTGAAATAAATAAGGTGAAGGCCAGTACTGTAAACAGCTTTTTCATGAGAGTTGATTTGTTTGTATAACGAAAAGTTTTAATGTACCAATATAGCAATTATTTAATTTAACAATTTAGTACAGCAATGGTTCAATGTACTAATGTAACAATTGACCTCCTCTTCTCCGTATCGCAACACCCCTCCGTAAAAAGGTGATACTACGTTTATCTGTCTCTTATTACGTTAGAGTGAAGCTAATTGCTACATTAAACAATTGTTACATTTTCACATTAAAAAAATGATTAATTAGACAAAACCTCAATCTCTACCCTACGATTGGCTTCGGCTTCAAAGCCATTTTTTTCCGGTATGGAATATATCGGGCGTGTGCTTCCAAAACTTTGGTAGGTTACCCTGCTTTTGTCTATACCGGCATTCATCAGGTGATTGTATACTGTTCTTGCCCTAAGGAGTCCGAGGTTTTTAGGATCATCAGGATTACAGCAGATATGACCCTGAATATCTATTTTCATATTAGGATTGGCCTGCATGATAGCCACAAGATTATTAAGCTGGGTTGAAGAACCCGGCAATGCCCTACCCGAATTGCGTTCAAAAACGAGTTTACTAAGTGTAATCCTGCTGCCTACTTTCGCCTTTTTCACCTGCTTTTCGAGTGGGGTTATTTTGGGTTTTACCTTATCGAACCATACAATCACTTTACGGTTCAATAGTTCGCTTTGGTCTTTACCTATTTCACCCAATCCCTGTACCACAATTTTTTCATCGAGCGTAACACCACTCTTTTCAAGCAATGCGACTATGGTATTCGCCCTGCGCCACGAAAGGCTGTCGTTTGCACCTGTTTTTCCTACGCCATCGGCAAATCCCTGAATCTTTACCACATTAACCCCTTTGTGCCAGTCCATCCAGTTTTGAATGTCTGACGAATAAACCTTATTCAGGGAATCTTTGCCCGTTTCAAAATAAACGGTATACTGCTCCTGGGCATTCACCGAAAGGCAAAAGAATGAAAGTAATAGTAAGATTTGTTTCATAGATTGGTTAATTTCTTAATATAGCAATTAATCAATGTAACAATTAACACACCCCTCCCCCCTCTCAAGAGGGGAACAACTTCACTCAAACCTGCTTGTCCTGTTTTGATGATGAAGCTAATTGCTACATTAAAAAATTATCACATTGATTAATTGGATATAATCTCAATCTCTACTCTGCGGTTGGCATAGCGTTGCTCGTCTGACCATTCGGGAATATCATGAATGGGCCTGCGTCCGCCGAAGCCTTTTGTCGTAACCCTTTTTTTGTCTACACCATTGTTTATGAGATAGCTTTCCACCTCCTGCGCCCTGAGTCCCGAAAGATTGCCTGTATCCTCCACATCGCAGCATATATGCCCCTGAACATCAATCTTAAGTTTAGGATGGCTCAGCATTATAGCAAGAAGTTCTTTTAGTATAGGTCTGGACTCCGGCAACACATAGGTTGTACCACCATAAAAAAGCATGTTCCTGAGTATGATGATATCACCTACTTTTGCATTAATCATGTCTTTTTCAAGATTGGTATCGGCAGATTCTTGTGGCTTGGAGTACTCCGACTTTATGTAGCTAATCTCCACTTTGCGATCAGGTGAATGATCATAAGCTGTTGCCTGTTCTTCACCATAAGCATTTTTGATAGCATAATCTATATTTACGTCACTGGCTTTCAGCAAAGCATATACATAGGCTGCTCTTTTTTCAGAAAGCTGCTGATTATAGCCGGACTTACCCGTTTTATCTGTATACCCATTTACCGTTTCTATAGCAATATCAGGATTAGCCTTAATCCATTCCTGAAATTTACCCAACGAAGATGTTGTGGCTTCAGCGGCACCGGTATCAAAATAGACCGTGAATTTTTGTTGGGCATTCGCCGAAAGGCAAATGAGTAAAAGCAATAATAAGGTTTGTTTCATGAATTTAATTAATTTCTTAATGTAGCAATTAATCAATGTAACAATTAGCTTCACTCAATCTGACAGCTCTTGCTTTTTAGGCTCAAAGGAATTGTTACATTCAACAATTGATACATTGTTACATTTGAACAATCTCAATCTCTACCCTGCGGTTCACTACGCGTTCTTCTTCGTTCTTTTCAGGCAAAGGATAAATCGGCCTTGTGCTACCGAAACCATTATGAGAGAGCCTGTCGGCATCAATACCTTTATCTACCAGATATTGATATACCAGTCGCGCGCGTCTGTGCGATAAACGCTCTTCATTCTCAATCTGGCAACATACATGCCCCTGAATCTCAATCCTTAATGACGGATGATCTTTTAGAACCGCAAGCAGGTCGTTAAGTACCGGAACTGAAGATGGAAGCAGTGTTGTCGAATTTTCATAAAAATTCATGTTATCCAAGCGTATCCTGTCGCCTTTTTTAGCTTTGCTAACCTTTTTATCGAGTTCGCTTTTTACAACAGGTTGTATTTGAGGGCTCGCATACTGTATTATCACCTTACGGTCTTTAGGATTATTATTTGCTGTTGCTATGCTTTCGCCAAAACCTTTCTCCTCAACTGCAGCAAGATTAAGATTAGCTGCTTTTAACTGTTCATACACATAGAGGGCACGCCTTTCGGATAAATCCTGGTTATAAGCAACATCACCCGACTTATCGGTATAACCGTATATCTTCTGAATTATAGCATTGGGATTAGAAGTTATCCATTTTGAAAGGCCTTGAGCAGACGCAGCATTAGCTTCATCAATATCAAAATCAAAATAGACTGTAAATTTTTGCTGGGCATTCGCCGAAAGGCAGAACAGGCAAAACAAGAGTAAAGTCTGCTTCATATAGTAGGTTGTAGGGTTTTTAGTATAACGGAGGCAATTTACAAATATTTTAATGTAACAATTTATCAATGTGTAAATGTAGCAATTCCTCACCCCTCTCCCCTCTCCAACAGAGAGGGGAACTCATACCTACACACTCTTACAGTTGAGTGAAGCTGCTCCCTCTCCCTTGGAGAGGGCGGGGTGAGGAAAAACAAAAAATCCCCATTCGCCGGGGCGAATGGGGATTCTGACTCAAATAAGATATATGAAATATTATCGTGTAAACAATAATTCTCTGTATTTAGTAAGTGTCCAGATCTCGTCGTCAACAAGAAGCTCAAGCTTGTCAGCATGCTCCCTGATAACATCAAAGTATGGTTTCACGTTATCACAGTAAGCGTGAGCCATTTTCTCAGCACTTGTAAGAGCATTAGCTTTCTTACGAGCCTCAGTCATTTCCTCAACTTTAGCATTGATTTCAGAGATGTGTCCTGAAATTTCTTTGATAAGTGTGATTTGCTCTTTTGCTATAGCTTCAAAATCTTTACCTCCAAAGATCTCTTTAAGACCTTTTACGTTCTCGATAAGGATATTTTGGTAACGGATAGCTGTAGGGATTACGTGGTTTCTTGCGATATCACCAAGAACACGTCCTTCAATCTGGATTTTCTTAGTGTACTCCTCAAGTTCAATTTCGTAACGCGCTTCAGCCTCAACATGGTTCATTACACCAAGTTGTTCGAACAATTCAAGAGACTGTTTAGAAACTTTAGCTTTAAGCGCAGATGGCGTAGTTTTAAAGTTGCTTAGTCCGCGTTTTTTAGCTTCTTTTTCCCAAGCTTCGCTGTAACCGTCACCTTCGAAAAGAATAGCTTTAGTTTCTTTGATGTACTCTCTTAATACGTTGAAGATAGCATCATCTTTCTTCATACCTTTCTCTTCGATAAGCTTGTCAACAGCAACTTTAAAGTCTTTAAGCTGTTTAGCAACGATAGAGTTAACGATAGTCATGGCGTTAGCACAGTTAGCACTTGACCCTACTGCACGGAACTCAAATTTGTTACCTGTAAAGGCAAACGGAGAAGTTCTGTTTCTGTCAGTGTTATCAAGAAGAACGTCCGGAAGTTTACCAACTACGTTAAGTTTAAGATCTGTTTTCTCTTCAGGAGAAAGTTTACCTTTAGATACACCTTCAAGTTCTTCAAGAACTTTAGTCAATTGCTGACCGATGAATACAGATATAATTGCAGGAGGAGCCTCGTTAGCACCAAGCCTGTGGTCGTTAGTAGCAGTAGCAATAGAAGCTCTCATTAGTTCTTCATGAGTGTACACCGCTTTGATAGTGTTGATGAAGAACGTAAGGAACTGCAGGTTGCTCATTGGCGTTTTACCAGGCCCAAGAAGGTTAACACCTGTATCAGTCGCAAGCGACCAGTTGTTGTGTTTACCAGAACCGTTTACACCTTTAAATGGTTTTTCGTGGAAAAGAACTTTAAAATCATGGCGCTCTGCAACTTTCTGCATCACGTCCATAAGAAGTGAGTTGTGGTCCACTGCAAGGTTAGTCTCTTCAAATATCGGAGCAAGCTCAAACTGGTTTGGAGCTACCTCGTTGTGACGTGTTTTAACCGGTATACCAAGTAGCATACACTCGTTTTCAAGGTCACGCATGTAGTTAAGAACACGTGTAGGGATAGAACCGAAATAGTGGTCTTCTAACTGTTGTCCTTTAGCTGAAGTGTGTCCAAGAAGCGTACGTCCTGTTAGTGTGATGTCAGGCCTTGAATTAGCAAGCGCTGAATCTACAAGGAAATACTCCTGCTCCCATCCTAAAGTAGCAGTTACCTTCTTAACATTTTTGTCGAAGTAACGGCAAACTTCAGTTGCAGCCTCGTCAACAGCGTGAAGCGCTCTTAGAAGTGGCGTTTTATAATCCAGTGCCTCTCCTGTGTATGAAATGAACACAGTAGGGATACATAATGTAGTTCCATAAATGAATGCAGGCGATGTAGGATCCCATGCTGTATATCCGCGAGCCTCGAAAGTGTTACGGATACCACCGTTAGGGAAAGATGATGCATCCGGCTCCTGTTGTACAAGCTGGCTACCACCGAATTTCTCTACCGGGTCGCTTCCATCATATGATGTTTCGAAGAAAGCATCGTGCTTTTCTGCAGTTGTTCCTGTTAGTGGCTGGAACCAGTGCGTATAGTGAGTTACACCTTTAGAAAGAGCCCACTCTTTCATACCCATCGCTACATAATCAGCAATCTTTCTGTCTATTTTAGTTCCATGCTGCATTGCGTTTTTAACAGCCTGGTAAGCATCAGGAGTTAAGAATTGACGCATCGCTTTGTCATTGAACACATTACTACCAAAAATGATTGATTTTTTGTCTAGTTCTTCAACCTTAACAGGCTTGCGGTTAGCTGTTTGTTGAAGTGCCTGAAAACGAAATGTTGACATGAAACTTATTTTTTAATGTTAATGAAGAATTAAATTCTGTGCAAATGTACAAAAAAATGTTTCAAATTTTAAACACCCCTATTTTTTAGGGGTTAAAATTTAAATATTTTATCAAATACACATTAACACCCCTATTTTACGAAGTAAACAAAATTTTCATTATATTTACATTGAGCCGTTTTTGTTTTTTGCATTATTTTCAAAAAACAAGCACAATCAGTTAACGAAAATTTAAAATCCCCAAAGCTTTGTTAATTGAGTTAAATAAACCTTAAGCATATTGCCTTCAGGATGAGGATTATATAATTTAGTGAAAGATAATTTCTAACCTAAAAAATACAATCCAAAATGAAAAACAAGAAACTTATACTAGGTATTGCAGCCGGAGCAGCAATCCTTGCCGGAGCAGCAGTGGTAATTTCACGCAGAAAAGCTAAAAAAAACCATCAGCTGGATATTGAAGATGCCAAAGAGCACTTTAAAAGAAAACTAAACGAACTTCAGCGCAGAGCTCAGAAAGAATATAAAAACGTTGGAGCCGATGTTGAAGATGCTGTAAACGCAGCTAAAGAAAGAGCTAACGAGTGGGTAAATAAAGTTCACGCTTAATTTACCATTAAAGAATAATACACTTTTTGACTTTCGCCTAACAAAAAAATCTACTAATACCTCGAACAGCGCCATGAAGACAAGAAAAAATGCAGGGAAAAAATTCCAGCCCTATAACAGCCTGATAGAACAGCTAGCTGCCCAGGCAGCCGATGCCGACAGAACCTTATTGCCCGAAATTTTAGTTATCACTACGTTTCCGCCCAGGCAATGTGGCATCGCAACCTATTCTCAGGACCTTATCAAGGCGCTTAATGATCATTATGTAGATTCGTTCTCTATTAAAGTGTGTGCACTGGAGAATAAAAACGAGAAACATACCTATAGCGACCCGGCAGTGAAATACATCCTTGATGTATCCGAGCCGGAGTCGTACAACCAATTGGCAAAAGCCATAAATGAAGATGATAATATTAAGGCAGTGCTTATGCAGCACGAGTTCGGCCTGGTTAATGAAAGCGTTTCTAACTTCAACTTTTTCATTAATGATATACAAAAACCGCTTGCAGTTGTTTTTCATACTGTACTGCCGGGCCCTAATGACGAACTGAGAGCTAACGTTCAGCATATCCTTGACCGTGCCGACTCCTTAATTGTAATGACTAACAACGCATCTGATATACTGGTACGCGATTATATTGTGAACCGCGACAAAATTACCGTGATTCCGCATGGCACACACCTTGTGGCGCACACCGACAAAAATGAGCTAAAACGCAAATATGGTTTTGAAGGCAGAACCATACTTTCAACCTTTGGGTTGTTGAGTGCCGGAAAAAGCATTGAAACTACACTTGACGCACTTCCACAGGTAATAAAAAATACTCCGGATGTGCTTTTCCTTATCATTGGAAAAACACACCCAACTGTAGCCCTGAACGAAGGCGAAATATACCGCGATTCACTTATTGCCAAAATTGCCGAACTGGGTATTGAGGAAAATGTAAAATTCATCAATAAATATGTAGACCTCGATGAGCTTTTGGAATACCTTCAGCTGACCGATGTGTACCTGTTTACCTCAAAAGACCCTAATCAGGCAGTAAGCGGAACATTTTCTTACGCGCTTAGCTGCGGTTGCCCTATCGTGTCTACCCCTATCCCCCACGCTAAAGAGGTGCTGGCAGGTGAGACAGGGTTTACATTCGACTTTGGTAATTCAGAACAGCTTGCCGATCGCATCAATACCTTATTATCTGATTCAGAGTTAAGGCAAAAAATGGTGCTTAACGGACTGCATAAGATAATCCATACCGCATGGGAAAACTCAGCGGTAGATCACGCCAAGCTACTATCAGAAATGGGAAAAATCAAACTGGAATATCGCAATCCTGCTGTAAACCTAAACCATATGAAAGCCATGACTACCAGTTTTGGTATGTTGCAGTTCAGCCAGCTTAACAGGCCGGACACGGCATCGGGTTATACGCTTGACGATAATGCAAGAGCCATGATCGCAATGGCGCAGTATTATAAACAATATAAAGATCCCGAAGCATTACCCTACATAAAGATCTACCTTGATTTTGTTGAGTTCTGCCAGTTTAAGGACGGACGTTTCATGAATTATGTAGACATCAACAAACAGTTTACAGCACAAAACAAAAACGAAAACCTTGAAGACAGCGCAGGGCGCGCCATGTGGTCATTAGGCTATGTAGTATCACTAAGCAATATCCTGCCGTTAGAAATCGGCGCTAAAGCCGCAGGAATGTTCCAAAAGTCACTTTCACTGACTAAAAACATTTACTCTACAAGGGCAATGGCTTTCGTAATCAAAGGACTATACTATTACAATCGCAGGATTAAAGATGCCGATACACTTATATACATTAAACTTTTTGCCGACCGTATGGTACAGATGTACCGCCATGAAGCCGATGCCGAATGGAAATGGTTTGAAGGCTACCTTACTTATGCCAACAGCGTTCTGCCTGAAGCATTGCTTCTTTGTTATGCCATCACTAATGATGAAACATACAAGGATGTTGCAAAAGAGGCTTTCGACTTTTTGATATCACATACGTTTGACGATGATGCCATAAGGATCATCTCTAACAAAAGCTGGCTGCACCGTGGCGGTAAGAGGGAACGTTTTGGCGAACAGCCTATTGACGTTGCCTATACCATACTGGCACTTCGCAAATTCCATGACATATTTAAGGAAGAAGAATACCTTAATAAAATGGAAATGGCTTTTAACTGGTTTCTTGGCAATAACCACCTGCAACAGATCATTTACAATCCGTGCACAGGAGGGTGTTTTGACGGACTTGAAGAACACAATGTAAACCTGAACCAGGGTGCTGAAAGTACCGTAAGCTACCTTATGGCAAGGCTGACCATTACCAAATACTTTGGCAATGCCGATATGGTATACTTCAGGAGAAAACAAAGAGCCGCTAAAATTGCCGCTTTACGTTCGCTTGATCTATAAGACTTAACAAACCACACCTTGATGTGTCCCCAAATAGAGAGGCCCCCGCAATACGGGGGCCTCTTGAGTTATATAGCAGAGCGATTGAGAAAAAAGCTCTTAGTTTAATTTTTCAATTTGTACAGCCTTACCTTGTTTTTCAGCAAGAGCACTCATTACGACATCGTAATTATTAGAATCTAAATTCTGAGCAACGTAGCCCGGCACTAACACTATCCTAAATATCTGATTAAGTGAAAAATCCTGCCTTTGCATCGGATCAAAAGAAGCATCAAGATAGATTGCCACATCATCCTGAGAGAAGTCAAAATTATAATTAAGCTGTCCCTGAGGAAGATTATAAGTTGTTGGAATAGGTTCCCAAATATCATTACCTAATTGATTTGCCCCGGACAATCTATATACCAAAACAACATCGTTTGGATAAATTTTAGGATTAAGAGGTACTACTATCTGATAATTTGCCGCAGCGGTAAAGTTTACATTAGCTACCTCAAAGACTTCAGGATAAGTATCGTAATCTACATTATCGTCGTCCGAACTACAGCCCGTCAGGCCAAATACACTCACAATGCTAAGTAGTAAAAATATCTTTTTCATGATTTAAAAATGTGTTTAGTTGTTGATTTAATTTTACAGTTTAAAGATACAATTCCAAAAACCGAACCAAAAATTTAATTCAATAAAAATTTACTAAAAAAAGTTTTGGATACCTTTGCGTATGATGGATAAAAACTTAAAACTATACATGGTTTTACTGGGCTGTACGCCCAAAGGCCGCCTGACCGAACAACACGATATTTTTTTCGGGATAGGCACTTCTGTTGAGGGACTTGTGAACGATATGTACCGTTTCTGGCCCGATGGCGGAAGGCTCCACGTAGACTCATGGCGTGAAGTTACCCATATAAATGGTTATGCCATTTCAGTAGAGCCCAAAAGCGAAGTTGTCCCTTCTGATGATAAACTATTCTTCCTGAATCTTGGTGGCTACAAAGCCGGTGAGTTTGAAGAATACCATTATAAAACTCTTATAGTTGCCAAATCTATAGCTGAAGCCGTAAAGCAGGCTAAAAAATCAACTTTTTATAAACATTATAATATGCCAAAAGGCGGTGCTTCGCATATTGATGATAAATACGCGCTTGATGTAGACGACATGCATAATGTAGAAGATATCCTTGACCCTGCGTTAAAAGAAAAATTCACCATCAGCATCTCAAAAAATGAGGGCACTGATGATGAACTTCATATAGGATATCTAAAACTAAAAGTTTAGAAGTTAAGCATTACTGTTTTACGTCCCCTTGGTTTTTTCTCGACAGGGATAATGATTTTCACCACACTACCCCATCCCGGATCGCTGTCAATCCTCATGATACCTCCCGTTGAATTCAGGTAGCTGTCAAGGCGTTTTTTCTCAGTTTCGGTTTTCTCAATACCCTGGCCATTATCTTTAATAGACACCATCAAACGTGTACCTGTATAAGTTATCCCAAAGAATACTTTAGAAACCTGCGGATCGTCTTTTACAAACACGAGACTATCTTTAATTACCGATAGCAGCCCTACCTGACTCTCTTTAGTAATCACGGTATTCGAAATACCATCCGGTTCAGACACCAATACTTCTATTGGGCTGTCTTTAAAGTAATCCATAACATATTCCTTAATACTACCTGAGTAGTTAGTAAGAGTTGTCGTTTTTGGCGTTAGTAACCAAACAATATCGCGAATGTTCTCTTCAATTTTTTTGGTGGTTTCCTGCATGGCCTCGCCCTGGCTTTTTATTGAAGGAAGTCCGTTCGCCCTTTCAACAATAGATTCGCTCAGCGAGTTGATCTCCTCAAGCTTAGAGTCAAGGTCATTGTGCAGGTTTTGCACCATCCTTAAACGCTCCTGCCCTTCGGCTTCGCTAAACATATTGTCTTCTTTATTCTTTTTAAGTGCATTTCTTCTCATGATAAAGCCCAATATCAAAAGAACAATTATCACACCTACCCCAATAAGCGTATACAGGTAAAAATCATTACCTCCAGTATTTACACTACTACTGCTTTCGTCAGTGGTTTGCGTTACTATTTTAGCTTTACCTGCTTTTGCCTTAAGAGCGGCTATTTCTTTAGAATGCTTTGCATTAATGAAAGCCTCTTTTTTCTGTTCATGTATCTTATGATAACGCACCGATTCGGGATACTGCCTAAGGTTTTCATAAGCATTAGCCATACCTAGGCTGGCATTCATGATAACTTCATCATATTTTATAGAAGTCGCATCCAGGTAAGCCTGTTCGTAAAGACGCAGCGATTCGTTATAATCTTCCATCATGGCAAGCACTCCTCCAAGGCTGCATAATACATCGGCAACCTTAAAGCGGTCATTAGCACTATTAAAGTACCCCAATGCCTCTTTATAGTTCAGGATAGACTGAGGATAATCTCCAAGTTTTTTATATGCATTACCCATTCGGCTAAGCGTTTGCCCGGCCTGAATTTCCATACCACGTGCCCTGTAAATGGCAAGTGCCTGGCTGTATGATTCAAGTGCTTTATCAATTTTATGAAGATCCTCATAAGCAGGACCTATGCCTGTTAAAGCATCAGCAGTAAGCATTTCGTTATTCAGCTGCTTACCAAGCTTAATTGCTTCAGACAGATATTGTATTGCCTGTTCGTCCTTATTTTGTTTTGCATACAAAAGTCCAACTTCTTTGGACGTATTGGCAACAGCAAGGTTGTCCCTGGTCTTTTTAAGAGCCGGCAGGGATAATAAATAGTTTTTTAAGGCTTCGGATGTGTTTTCGGCTTTCAGGTAGGCGGCAGCAATTGCTGTGTATGCCTTACCCATTGTTCTGTCATCATTATTCTCGCGCGAAAGGGATGCGCATTCCTTCAACAGCGTTATACCGTTGCTGATATTATTGCGTGAAATCTCTTCGATTCCTTGCTCGAGTAAATGTTTTGGCGAATCCTCCTGTGCGAAACAGGATAAACTTACCAATAGGGCGAAAAAAAGTAAGTTTTTTTTCATTAAACATCAATTTAGGGGGCTTTAACAAAAATAGTAAAAACCAATCACAAAATAAACTTATTGTTAATTTATAAATATTTTCAACTTAATTCGATGAAATTACGCAAAAATTCGATACCCTGCACGTTTATAGGAATATTTTTAAACAATTACTAATAATTTCACTATAATTACAAGCAGAATTTTTCCTATATTTTACTTTTTTGATATGAAAAACGCTGTTAAAATGAAAAAAGCTCAGGATGAACGGTAATTTTGGTCGATAAAATGCGTATTTTTTTGACAGGATTTTTCGCTATAAAAAATCAAAAACAGAATATTATCTTTCTAAAAACTGATAAAATCAATTAGTATGTTTAGGTAAATATTACGATTTAAATCCGGGTTAATGCAAAACAGGTTTTTCGACTTTTTTTGAATAGCTTACAGTTTAAGATTTTCGAGATACCCGGCTAAAAATGGAGACAAGTCAAAACGATGTATTTTTTGTATAACATTCACAAAAGGCCTTTGTACAAGACGCTCATTAGAAACAAAATAAGTCAGCCCATTTGCTGTTGCAATACCTTCCACCTGATGAAATCCAAGACCGTTTATTCCTATTTTTCGTTTGTTTCCTGAAAAGAAATCCTGTCCTTTAAAATCATATAAAAGATATACAAACGGAGTTACAAAACCATTATACCCGCAAAGTACTACAAGCCTTTTGTCTTCAAGATAAGTTGCCCCTGTTATCATCCCTTTTACATCATAAGTAGTTTTTAGCCTTGCAGTATATTTTCCGGGAATTTTAGGCAATACATAAACAGCTGTCTTTTTATTTACCCATTGTTTTGTAAACAGGTAAATACTGTCTTTAGACACCACCATAGCCTCACAGTCAAAATCGGTATTGTTGTTTTTCTTTACAGAAAAATCGGTTTGGTCGGAATAACTAAACAAAATAGAGTCAACCTTAGGTTTTCCATCTAAAATCGATTTCTTGCTCATCTTCAGGATGTTTAAGTCCTGCCTGTTACCACTTACATTATTGCCAAAATCGCCAATATAAAAATAGTCATTGTCCTGCGCTATTTCTTCCCAATCCCTGTTTGTAGCACCTTTAACCGGCAGTGTTTTAATAACTGCTCCGGTAGTATTGTTAAGAGCATAGAGATTCAGATCAGCGTTGTCGTTATGAGTATAAAGTATATCGTTAAAGAGAATAAGCCCCGAAGTTTCCTGAACTTCATCAGGCAGGCTTACTGTAGTTGTCGCTTTTACTTTTGCAGATGCATATTGGCAACTGCCATCGTTATCGGTAGCCATTGGGTTATAGTTAGAGCTTAGCGGATCGGTACACCCAAATTCCTGGGCAGAAGCCCAATCGCATGCTAATACTACAATCACTATAAGAACCCATTTATTCACAGCCTATTTTTTTTTTACATGCTAAAGGTAGGGATTCATTCAACTAAACAAAAATAGCAACAACAAAAAAGCCATTCGTTAAGGTGAATGGCTTTCAAAATTATTCATAATATATTTCTCTAATTGAATAAGGCACTGAAGCACCATTTTTAAAGCATCTCACTTTTGTGGGATAATCTTCTCCGTTGAACTGATACTCATATGTGAAAACATCACCGTTATTATCCGTACGCTGAGTAATATACTTAGAATTACCCAGGCTTTGCGTGAGCAAACCATTTATCAATAACGCATTGATCGTATTACCTTTAAACTGATTAAGCACCACTTTATGCTGATGCCCTTTAGGCGCAGCTTCGTTGTCATACTCAAAATCAGAAGATACAGCGCCATCTGTATACTTCAAAATGTTAGTTTCCGTATAGGTAAGTTCTTCCGTCACTGTTCCTGCGGTTTTTTTATACAGCAGCCCTGAAGTATTTATATAATACACGGTATAGACCGATTCTCCTGAACCTGATGTAGTTGTCGAAGTAATGGTATTGGTACCATTATCGGTATGAACAAAGGTGGTAGAAGCCGTTGTTGTACCGGTTTCGTTTTTACTGATCACACGTCCTGTACCATCATAGGCAAGGGTATAACCATAATCCGGCGTTTGCATGCCTGTTGCAGCCGAATAATGTGTCATACTCTCCAGCGAGCCTGAATTAGTGTAAGTAAACTCGCTTTTGGTATTAAGTTCATTCAGGTTGTTGTACCATTCTTCGAGTACAGCCCTGTCTTCATCAAAATAGGTTTTTGAAGTCTGTTTTACAGAACCGTCGGGGTTGAATTCGGTCTGTACAATTTCGCGAAGTATTTTTTCGCCGTTTTCTCCGGGGTCATTATTGTTTCCGGACTTGTCGTCGTCGTTTGAGCACGATGCCATTACCATGGCAAAACATGCAAGCATTAATCTGATTTTCATAGTGGGGGCTATTTAAGCCGCTAAGTAATAGCAAATTTATCAGATATCAAAAAAACAAATAAAAAACCCATTCGTTACGAATGGGTTAACTTTACTATTGGTAAGATATTTCTCTAACTTCGTAAGGCTGGGTACTTCCCTGTTTAAATAAGCTTACTTTAATTGGAAAGCCATCTTCGTCAAATTCGTAGGTGTATATAGTAATCTGACTACTTGAGGCATTTGCCGATGTTTGTTGCGAAATATAGTTGGTTACGCCGTTATTTACTGCTCCAAAGCCACCAGTTAGTATGGTATTATTAAAATCCCCTCCAAATTTGTTCAGATTAATGTTTAGATAATCTCCTTCAGGAGTATTAGCGGTATTAAACAAATAGCTCATAGAAGCTGCACCTAATTGTGTATAACTCTCAATATTTCCTGCATTGTAAACAGCTTGTGTCCATATAGTATTATCAGCATCAACTTTTTTTACAATGTGTCCGTCGGCATTTTTAGAATACGTATAATTTTTAACCGCATCTTCCTCCGGAGGTGCCGAAGTAATCTCTTCTGCCGAAATAGTATTATCAGCATTGTAAGCAAAAGAAGTAATCGTATGGGTTCCTTCAATGCCGCTACTTTCCACACCATCAATCCCGATTATTCTCAATGAGCTATCGTAGGTATATGATACGACCGAAGAAGGCTGATTAGGATCTCCCATACTATAACCATAGGTTTTCGCTACAGACAAAAGCCCATTTTCATTATACTCATAAGTAGTCTTTGAAAAATTCTCATCCTGCCCATCATAACGGTTAATGATTGTGACTTTATTATCATCAAAATCATAAACGTCTTTGTAGACATTACCACTAGGCTGATATCTTTTTACAACCATCTGATCCAGGTTCTTTTCTACAGGCGGTATGGCCGGATTGCTATCATCATCGCTACACGAAATGACAGACATTGCAAGAAATGCAAGTAATAATTTAGTTTTCATAGGGTTGGATTTTTTATTCGAATTTAAGAAATTTCTTAATACGACATCCGGCTTTCCATAAAATCTTTAGCAAAAGTTAAATGATTTTAGCAACAATAGCAATATGGGTATCTTTAAGTAACATTAAAGACAAACAATCATGAGAGATTTATTAAGAGCCCTCTTGGCAGGATGGGGCGCAAAAAAAGCAGGTTTTGGCTGTATTGGTACAATAATAGTATTTATAATACTTTACTGGCTGCTGGGGCATGTTTTTTAGACAGCCTTAAGCAGCTCCGGCTGCTGCTGCCTGGGCTTCGATATAAAAGTAAACAGAGAGTAATGGCAGCATGGTGCCGGTTTCCGCATCATTTAAATCATCATTACATATAACCCTGTAATCCTGAGTGAATTTTTTCCATTGAAAATCCGAGTGTACTTCGAGAACTACCTCATCTTTATGATTCTTTATAACATATCCCCCTTTAAAGAAACCTTTGGGTGCAAGGGTTAATGGGCGTTCATCATCCATCGCTTTGGTAATCACATAGCCCTTCCAGGTATTCTTAACCGTAAACACTACTTTACCGTCTTTTATAATTTCATACCTGAAATTCCAAAAGCCTGTCGGGCATATCCTGTAAACACTCTCTCCAATAGTAATGGCTGCCATTTGCGAATACCATTTAGGATATTCCATAACACCAATAACCTCATCATTACAAC
>QFQM01000268.1 GCA_003243255.1 Flavobacterium psychrophilum
GTCACCAATACACTTTCCGGAGGCGACCAGTCATTCAACGGCAGAACACTCGACTCGTTTATTCTTGGCACCCAGATAGCCAAAGTAAAAAGCCTGGCCTGGGGATGCGGGCTTGGTCAGGTAAAACTCATAGGAGTTGACTTCTTTGCAGCTTATTACCATTATGATCGCTTTACACCGGCAGACATAGGCATTCCCAACAACCTTGGCGATATATTGGCCACATTCGGGGTTATTGGTGTAATCATTAAGCTTTTCCTGGTGATCTTTCTTTACTTTAAAACAAAGGTTTACAGCAACTACTACAGGCTTACCCTGTTCCTTTTCATTTTCATCTATCAATTTACCGGTAGCTACCTCATGAATATAGCAGAGTATGCTATCTGGATTCTGGCTTTTAAGCAAAACATTTTCCCTGAATTCAACAAGCCAGCCGTTAAACGTCGCTACTTTTTAAAACCAGCAGCACAAAACCAATAACCCTTGAAAGTACTATTCATCACAAGAGCCACTCTTTATAAAGACAAAGGAGGAGATACTGTTCAGGTACTTAAAACGGCTGAGTATTTAAGAAAAGAGCAAGTTTCAGTAGATATCAAGCTAACTAATGAGCAGATCAATTACGCGGAATACGACCTGCTGCATTTTTTCAATATTATCCGGCCTGCAGACATTTTGATCCATATGCACAGGTCAGGAAAACCCTATGTTGTATCGACAATATTTGTAGAATATACGGAATACGAAAAGAACGCCCGTTCCGGGATGGCCGGCATGCTATTCAGAACGCTATCCCCTGATCTGATCGAATACATAAAAGTAGTGGCTCGCTTTATCGTCAATGGCGAAAAGATATTAAGTCCGCAATACCTGCTGTTGGGCCAAAGAAGATCGATCAGAAAGATCATTCAAAAAGCAGCGCTGCTGCTGCCCAACTCAAACAGTGAATATAGAAGGCTGGAACGGCACTATGGCATTAGCCATGCCTATAGAGCGATTCCCAATGCCATCGAACCTGCCTTATTTAGCCACCAGGAAAACTTCGATAAAGACCCCAGCCTGGTGATATGTGTTGGCCGCATAGAAGGTAGAAAGAGCCAGCTGAACCTGATCAGGGCGCTGAACGGAACGAAATACAAACTCTGTATAATAGGAAGCGCTTCAACCAATCAGGCCCAATACTTCGAAAACTGCAAACAAGAGGCCGGACCTAACGTGACCTTTATCGACAACATACCACAACAGGAGCTGATCGCTTACTATGGTAAAGCAAAAGTCCATGTATTGGCCAGCTGGTTTGAGACGACCGGCCTCAGCTCCCTCGAAGCTGCAGCCATGGGATGCAATATCGTGATCACGGACAAAGGAGATACGAAAGAATACTTCGAAGACTATGCCTGGTATTGCGATCCTTCCAGTCCGTCATCCATCCGGGCAGCAATAGAAGAGGCAGCCAAAGCACCACCCAGCCAGCCTTTACGATCTAAAATTTACACCCATTATACCTGGCAAAATACGGCCATCAAAACACTGGAAGCATACCAGGAAATAATTTAAGGAAAGCAGCACATGAAAATAGCAATCTTAGGCACCCGGGGAATACCTAACTTATATGGAGGCTTTGAACAGTTTGCAGAATACATAGCGCCTGCACTTGCACAGCGTGGCCATGAGGTTTTTGTTTATTGCTCCTCCCTGCACCCGTATGAGCAGCCCACCTGGAAAGGAGTCCAATTGATCAAAAAAAAGGATCCGGAAAATAAAATAGGCACATTTGGACAGTTCATCTATGACCTGAATTGCATTCTTGACAGCAGAACGAGGCAGTTCGATGTCATCCTTCAATTGGGTTATACCAGCAGCAGCGTTTGGTCATTTCTATTTCCTAAAAAGTCTGTCATCGTTACCAATATGGATGGACTGGAATGGAAAAGAACCAAATACAGTAAGCTGGTACAGTCCTTTTTAAAGCGGGCAGAAAAATGGGCAGCATTTAAAAGTAATTACTTAATTTCCGATTCCAAAGGCATCCAGGCCTACCTGCTGGAGAAATACAACAAGTCATCAGTATTCATTGCCTACGGAGCTACACTTTTCGAGCAACCAGATAATTCCTACCTTAATTCTTTCAACCTGGCGCCTTATTCCTACAACATGATCATTGCCAGGATGGAGCCAGAAAATAACGTTGAAACGATCCTGCAAGGTCATCAGGAAGCACAAATAGATCAAAAGTTAATCGTAATAGGAAACTACAAGAATAAGTTCGGAACGTACCTTAAAGAAAAGTATACCAGCAGCCGCATAGAATTTATAGGCCCGGTTTATGATATTACTATTCTAAACAACCTGCGGCATTTTTCACATTTGTATTTTCATGGCCACTCAGTAGGAGGAACCAACCCATCACTACTGGAAGCAATGGCATCTCAGGCATTAGTGGTGGCGCATGATAATATTTTCAATAAAAGCGTGCTGGAGCAGGATGCATTCTACTTTTCTACGCCGGCAGACATTAGAGCATTACTGGAAAAAGGGATAGAAAAGTCACAATATGAATCCTATATAACCCGTAATAATCAAAAGATCACAAACCTCTATTCCTGGACATACATTACAGACCTCGTAGAAAAATGTTTAACCGATGCAATACACAGCCAAGC
The DNA here is from genome assembly GCA_003243255.1 of Flavobacterium psychrophilum. Next base: position 2,664 of record QFQM01000268.1, read on the forward strand.
TAAATAAGTTGACCTTCTTCAGTAATGCCAAACTTATATTGCTAAGTGCTGCATTAATTACCATTGTATTTTCCAAACTCAACCTCAACAGCCTGTGCATTATCCTGCTTTCTGCAGCCTGGCTTTTTGAAGGCGACCTACGGAACAAAATAAGCAGGCTTCGGAATAATACTTTTTTCTTGGCCAATAGCCTCTATTTTATCGTTCAGGTACTGGGCATTTTTGTGGGTACCGACATGCAGGCAGGGTGGAAACACATTGAAAGCCAGGTAGGCTTTTTTGTAATCCCGCTAATACTTTGCTCATCCCCCGTAACAATCGGGATGCGAAAAAAAATAATGATGCTGTTTACCCTTTCAGTTACAATAGCATCCCTGTTCTGTATAGTAGCATTAACATGGGCCAACATCAACCACCTGACACTCGATATCTTTTTCTATCACTCCCTTGTTAGCCCGATAGGACACCATGCCATCTACTTCTCAGTATATGTCTTTACATGCCTTCTTTTTCTGATCTACGAAAAAATACCGGGATCAGTATACAGGCACAAGGTTTTGTACATAATATGGGCAGCCTATCTGGCAGTACTGATCATTTTACTATCCTCTAAACTGGTATTATCGATCCTGCTGCTCTTCTTTATCTTCTATGCCCTTTGGTATTATTCCCGGAAAAAACGCCTGTGGCCTGTCCTTGCCTTAAGTGCATTTGCAACGATATCCATAGCCGGGATAATGACCACCAGTAATCCTGTAAAAGAAAGATTTGCGAACATGTTACAGGGTAATATGGATATATTGAAACAGGAAAAATTTACGCCCGTCACACCATTTACAGGGCTCAGCCTTCGGCTTGTTTTCTGGAGGTTTACCTATGAAATACTGGACGAGAATGATGCGCATATTTTCGGAGTAGGCCCCGCCAATGTCCAAAGCTACCTCAATAAAAAGTACATCAGTATGAACATGTACCTGGGCAATGATCACGGAGATGTAGGATATATCGGCTACAATTGTCACAATCAATTCCTCCAATCCGGCCTTGGCTCAGGAATGATAGGAGTAGCCGTACTGATATTTTGGTGTATCGCACTCTTCAGAAATGCCTATCAGGCAAAAAGCCCCATATTATGGGGCGTAACATTAACAATCTTATGCTTTTTTTTAGTAGAATCCGTATTCAACAGGCAATACGGAGTGATTCTTTGTACCCTTATACCCTTGCTGTATACTAAAACATCAGACAACAACCAGCCGGCTATTCATACACCTTCCTGATCCTGGAAAACCGAGACCGGTAAAGCTTGATCAAACCATCCAGTTTCAATTTCTTAAGGACCCTCGGCAGGAAATTGGCCAATACATGCTTATAAAAATAAAGCTGGTTTTTAACCTTTTGATAAGGCAGGTATTTATTCTTGATGAGCAGAGTTTCCTTACATCCAAGTAACCATTTTTTATCACTAAGCCCATCCCATCGCATATTAGACAAGACAGCAGGGATATAGTTAAACCGGCAATTATTCTTCATAAACCTCAACAGGAGGTCATAATCCATAGCACATCTGTAGTCATTATCGAAAAGCCCAAATTGATCATAACACCTTTTCCTTACAAACACGGTAGGGTGATTAATGGTCATTTCTTTCGGTAAATAATGATGGTCCCCTTTTAGCACAAAATCAACCTTGCCATCCTTTAATAAGCGCAGGTCGCCATATACAATATCGAAGCCATCGATCGCTTTCACGACTTTTTCAACCGCATCGGGCTCATACCAGTCATCGGCATTAATAATTCCTATAATATCTCCTTTGGCCAGACGAAGCCCCTTATTAAAAGCATCGCTGATACCCTTATCTTTTTCGCTTATAAGCGATGCAATATGTTGCTCGTATTTTTTTACGATCGATAAAGTGTTATCAGTGGACCCTCCATCAACAATAATATATTCTATATTTTTATAACCCTGATTGACAACACTTTGTATCGTATGCTCGATATACTTCTCTCCATTGAATACGATCGTGACAATAGAAACGAGGGGTAAATGATCCATGCCGCAAATTTACTACAATTAAACATGTTGGTTTGCATTGATAATCAGTTGATAGTTATATCATTTGAAATTCCGGTTTTTCATACATTCCTCCTATTTTTGAAATCTCTTACTCAGACCCACATATGAAGCAAATTTTAAAGCATCCGATTCTACAGAGAACAAGTGATATCTTATTAAGTCCCCTAACCCTCGTAAGTTCGGTTTGGTTTAAATATATCAGAAGCGCCACCTCGAAGCAAATGCCGGTCAGTGAGAATATATTTATGAAAGTGGGTGTCTTGCCTGTCAACGATCATTATTACCAGCCCTTGATAAACCCAATTAAACATTTGGGAAAAGCCCTGAATGAGAAAAGATCACTCCCGGGAATCGACTGGAATGTAGCAGAACAGCTTGCTTTGCTAAACAAGTTCGACTACAATAACGAGTTGAAAGCAATTCCCCATGAAAAGAACACCGCCAATCCCCTTCAATATTATTTTAATAACCCCTCCTACCGTGCAGGCGACGGGGAATTCCTGTACAATATCGTTCGCCACTTTAAGCCCAAACGGGTCATTGAAATAGGTTGCGGTTATTCTACCATGATGTCAATACAGGCAGAAGCAAAGAATGCAACTGAAAATGCGGCCAATGCCTGTAAACATATTTGTATTGAACCCTATGAAATGCCCTGGCTTGAGCAGCTAAACGTTGAAGTGATCAGGAAAAAGGTAGAAGACATCGATACAACATTTTTTACCCAGTTGGAAGCCAATGACATTCTCTTTATTGATTCGTCACACATGATACGGCCGCAGGGAGATGTTTTATTTGAATTCTTTGAGATCCTGCCCGTACTCAAAAAAG
>QFQM01000269.1 GCA_003243255.1 Flavobacterium psychrophilum
CAGAACCAGGTATGCACCCGTAAAGGGTGCATACCTGGTTCTGGATCTTCCGGTAAGAAAACTAAAGAAAACTTTGTTCTGGGATTTATACCTGGTTATCATAGTATCGATACTATTTGGTTTTTTCAACGCATATATCCCTGAATTAGGCGGGGTTATAGGTTTTGAAATGAACCTTTTCATGCAGGATTATCTTGGGAAAATAGGTACAATCCTTGTACTTGTTTTTGCCCTGTTTGTTTTCCTTATTTTCAAGGTTAGAATATCGCCTGATGCCATTAAAACCTTCTTTGAACGTAAATTTGAAGAGGAAGAAACCGAAGAGGAATCACAGAATGATGTTGTAGCTCCTGCGGTAGCCGTTCAGACTCCTGTTATACCTCCAATAAAGGTACAGCCTGAAAAAATTGTTGAACCAGAAAATAACGACAATGATTATATTGAGGATGAAGATGATGAAGAACTTGCTAATATCGAGTTAAAAACCATCCCTACCCCTCCTCCATCGCAATTTGAAATTAATCGCGATGCACTTAAGCCTACTATTGAGCACGCATCTGAAATAAATCTTGAGCCCGGCAAGCCAAAACAGCCCGAGCCTCATCACGAAATCATAGAAACCAATGACAAGAATTTTGTTATTGAAAAGATTGAAGAAGAAACTACCGTAGAAGAAAACCTTGCAGCAAGGCTGGTTAAAGACTTTGGAGAATTCGATCCTACACTGGAACTATCGAATTACCAGTTCCCTTCTATTGAATTGCTTAAAGATTATTCTTCGGGCGGAATTACCATCAACCAAGAAGAACTTGAAGAAAACAAGAACCGAATTGTTGAAACACTTCGAAACTATAAAATTGATATTGCCCAGATTAAAGCAACTGTAGGCCCCACGGTTACTTTATATGAAATTGTTCCGGAAGCAGGTATACGTATCTCTAAGATTAAAAGTCTTGAAGATGATATTGCCCTGTCGCTTTCTGCTTTGGGTATCCGTATCATTGCCCCTATTCCGGGTAAAGGAACTATCGGTATTGAGGTTCCGAACAAGACCCCAACTATGGTGTCTATGAAAAGCGTTATAGCCGCACCTAAATTCCAGACTGCTGAAATGGAGTTACCTATTGCTTTAGGTAAAACTATTTCTAATGAAACTTTTGTGGTTGACCTTGCAAAAATGCCGCACCTTCTTATGGCAGGTGCTACAGGACAGGGTAAATCGGTTGGATTGAATGCGGTTCTGACTTCTCTTTTATACAAAAAACACCCTGCTGAGGTTAAGTTTGTACTTGTCGACCCTAAAAAAGTGGAGCTAACGCTATTCAACAAAATAGAAAGACATTACTTAGCGAAATTACCGGATGATGGCGACGCTATCATAACCGATAACACTAAGGTTATCAACACACTAAACTCATTATGTATTGAGATGGACAACCGTTACAGCCTGCTTAAGGATGCAATGGTGAGAAACATCAAGGAATATAACGAGAAATTCCGCCAAAGGAAACTGAATCCTGAGAACGGCCACCGTTTTCTCCCTTATATAGTATTGGTAGTTGATGAGTTTGCTGACCTTATTATGACAGCAGGTAAAGAGGTAGAAACCCCTATTGCACGTTTGGCGCAGCTTGCGCGTGCAATTGGTATTCACCTAATTATTGCAACACAACGTCCGTCCGTAAATGTAATTACGGGTATCATTAAAGCCAACTTCCCGGCAAGGATAGCCTTTAGGGTAACTTCAAAAATTGACTCCCGTACCATCCTTGATAGCCAGGGGGCTGACCAGCTTATAGGCCGTGGTGATATGTTGTATACTCAGGGTAACGATCTGACACGTGTACAATGTGCATTTGTAGATACACCTGAAGTTGAAAAAATAACAGAATTTATCGGTTCGCAAAAAGCATATCCGCAGGCTTACCACCTCCCTGAATATGTTGGAGAGGAAAGTGGCATCAATCTTGATATAGATATTTCCGAAAGAGATTCGATGTTCAGGGAAGCTGCCGAAGTAATTGTTACAGCCCAACAGGGTTCAGCATCATTACTTCAGCGTAAATTAAAACTGGGTTATAACAGGGCCGGAAGGCTTATCGATCAGCTTGAAGCTGCCGGTATTGTTGGGCCTTTTGAAGGAAGTAAAGCCAGAAATGTATTAATTCCTGATCTTACAGCTCTTGAGCAGTTTTTCAAAAATGAAGAAAATAACTTTTAGCATGCGTACGATTAAAGGAATACTACTATTACTTTTATTAACAACAACCCTTAACCTTCAGGCTCAGAATTCCGAGAGAGCAAAAGCATTGCTCGATCAGGTAACTGCAAAGGTTAAAGGTTATGAAAATATTTCCATTGATTTTAAATACTCAATGAGTAACCCGAGGCAAAACCTTAATCAGGAAAGTAAAGGGAGTGTTACGCTTAAAGGAAATCTGTATAAGTTAGATTTTATGGGTACTACCCGCATATTTGACGGAAAAAAGGTTTACAACATTGTACCGGAAGACGAAGAGATCTCAATATCTAAATATGATGATCAGAAAAGTGATGATTTGACTCCTGCCAAAATGCTCACCTTTTTTAATTCGGGATACAAATACTCATGGGACATACTGCAAAACGTGAAAGGAAGGAAAATCCAGTATGTTAAACTAAATCCGCTTAATGCAAAGGATAAAACAAAGGAAGTACTGATAGGTGTTGATGTGCAGACAAAACACATTTACAACTTCATACAAACTGAAAAAGATGGTACTAAAATACTTATTACCATAAATTCTTTTAAAACAAATCAGCCTTTGTCAAAAAATCATTTTACCTTTACCGAAAGTAAATATCCTAACTACTACATTAATAGATTAGACTAATTTTTGGTGAAAATATTAGACCGTTACATCCTTACTTCGTTCATTCAGACCTTTGCGTCAGTATTTATAATCCTGTTTTTCATTTTTGTATTACAGGCTATATGGCTTTTTATTGCTGAACTGGCAGGTAAAGACCTTGATATATGGCTGGTAATTAAGTTTTTGGCATTTTATGCTCCTAAAATAGTACCGTTGGTATTACCACTTTCTATTTTATTGGCATCTATCATGACATTCGGTAATTTTGCCGAAAACTATGAATTCGCTGCAATGAAATCCTCAGGTATTTCACTGAACAGAGCAATGCGAAGCCTGACCATATTTATTTTTGGTCTTAGTATAGTAGCTTTCTTTTTTGCTAATAATGTTATCCCTAAAGCAGAATATAAATTTCTAAATCTGCGCAAGAACATCATTCAGCGCAAACCAGCTATGGCAATTGCCGAGGGGCAATTTAATGCTATTGGCACATTCAACATCAAGGTCGATAAAAAATCGGGAGAGAATGGCGAAAAACTCACCGGTGTCACTATACACAAAAGAAATCCGGGCGCATCATACGCAACCATTATACGTTCGAAAACCGGACTTTTAAAAAGCAACGATAAATCTAACCTGCTTCAGTTGGAGCTTTTTGATGGTTATTACTACGAAGAAGTAAATTCAAAAAATCCGATTGACCGACAAAAACAACCGTTTGCGAAAAGCAGCTTCTCAAAGCAGATCATGAATATTGACCTGACCGTGCTGAATTCTAATGACATGGATGATGAGAAGATAGCCAATACAAACACTATGTTGAATATTAATGAGTTGAGATATACCCTTGATTCATTAGAAACCAGTTACACAAAAGAATCAAAGAGCATTGCCGATAACATTAACCAAAGGTATAATGTAACACTAGGTGAAAATTTAGCCTTTAAAACCGTTGGCGTTAAAGATTCAACTGTAAAAAAGAACAGCATGCCCAAAAACCTGCTTGATTTAGTAAAAGATAAAACAGAGAAAATCAGGGTTCTGGAGAATGCAAAAAACAACATCAACAGTTCGGAGTTTTTTATGACTTCGGGCAAAGCCCAGCTTTTTGACAGAACAAAGAATATAAACGGGCACTGGCTTGCTCTTTACGAAAAATTCGTTATAGCCTACTCCTGTTTGCTGATGTTCTTTATCGGAGCTCCGCTGGGTGCTATTATCCGTAAAGGAGGCCTTGGACTTCCAATCGTATTTGCCGTATTGATATTTATTATTTTTCACTTCATAAATACTTTCGGCAGAAAATTAGCCAGTGAAAATGGTATCCCTCCATTCTTAGGATCCTGGATGTCTTCATTTGTACTGAGTCCGTTCGCAATATTGCTTACCTACAGGGCTACAAACGATAAAGGCGTAAGCATTAATTTTGACTGGTTAACAGGTCCGTTTGAAAAACTATTTAAATCGAAATCAAAAGAACAGAAATAATGTCGACTGATATACAAATTAAACTTAACACTATAGAAGAGGCCATTGAAGACATTCGCAATGGTAAAATTATAATTGTGGTGGATGATGAAGACCGTGAGAATGAAGGCGATTTTCTTGCCGCTGCTGATAAAGTAACTCCGGAAATGATAAACTTTATGGCTACTCACGGAAAAGGGCTTATATGTACTCCCCTGACCGAAAAGCGCTGTAAAGAACTAGGGCTTCACCCAATGGTTAGCAATAATACCGACTCTATGGAAACTGCTTTTACAGTTTCTATCGACCTTAAAGGAAAAGGAGTAACTACAGGTATTTCGGCTCAGGACAGATCGAAGACTGTTGAAGCACTTACCGACCCCGATACAAAACCACACGATTTAGGAAGACCGGGACACATTTTTCCTCTTATTGCTAAAGAAGGCGGAGTGTTGAGAAGAACTGGCCACACAGAGGCTGCGATTGATTTTGCAAGACTTGCTGGATTTAAACCTGCGGGTGTAATTTGTGAGATCATGAATGAAGACGGTACTATGGCACGTCTTCCGGAATTATATGAAGTAGCTCAGAAATTTAACCTTAAACTGGTATCTATTGAAGATCTTGTTGCTTACAGAATGCAGCACGACAGCCTGATTCATAAAAAAGAAGATTTTGAGGTTGAAACCCGCTTTGGAACTTTCCGTATGAGGGCTTATGTACAGACTACAAACAAACAGGTTCATATAGCACTGACAAAAGGTAGCTGGAACATTGGCGAACCGGTGCTTACAAGGATAAATTCTACTCAGATTAATAACGACATTCTGGGTACGCTAACGAACAATGCTGACACAAAACTGGACAACATGTTTAAGCGTATTAATGAGGAAGGTAAAGGAGCAATCCTATTCATCAATCAGGAGAGCTCGCCTATTGAATTATTAAGCCGAATAAAAGAACTTAAGGATTTACAGGCACAGGGCATAAACAAAGCTCCTCAGCCTAAAATGGACGACAGGGATTTTGGTATCGGTGCACAGATACTGCATGATATTGACATCTCTAAAATACGTTTGCTGACCAACTCCGGACAGACGAAACGTGTAGGAATGATAGGTTACGGCCTTGAAATTACTGAATACGCAGAATTTTAAAAAAAACTTTATAATCAATGCAATAAGCATCAAAAAAGCATGGTGAAAAAAGTAAAAAAAAGATGCCAT
>QFQM01000270.1 GCA_003243255.1 Flavobacterium psychrophilum
AAGACAAAGCAACTGCCGCTGCCGCAGGTAAAAAGCGCGTAACTAAAAAACAGATCGCACCGGAGATAAGCGTCAAGCGTGCCCGCCGTCTCGTCGAACTGATCAGCCTGGCTGGTATTGATGATAACGGTGTGGTCACTCTGGAAGGGCTGGCACTGGCAGAGGTGCTTGCGATTGTTGATGAACATAAGGCTATTTCAGCACAGCGTGTTGAAAACCGCTTTGGACATGGCCTGGCTGACATTTCCTAAGAGTTATCTTACTGCCCGAAAGAGGGATCAACCTCGTAAAAAAGTAGACCGCTGCGATGTTTGTTCAGAAGGGACTCGCGGCGGGGGTAGAACATGTATTTTTAACGGTAGTTTTAAATGAGGCAATTATGGTTACTACAGATTTTATGGAAGAGAAAGAAGTGTTCGAACTGCTAGGCAAGAAAAAAACGGCAGTATGGCGTTTACGTAAAGAGCATGGTTTTCCTCAGCCAGTACTAACGTATCCAACGCGTTACAGCCGTAAAGCCGTAAAACGTTGGTTAGATGAAGGGGGAGTTAATAAGACTATATAAGCTAGTGCAAATTATAACAGTTAATTATTTTTTCTGCTCCCCAAGCATTTCTTGCAACTCTGGGTTGTCATTAGCTTGAGTAGTTCTATGAGAATTATATTCTACAAGTGTTTCATTACGTTCTTTTAATTTTTGGGTATAGGTGTTGGAGATAATATCTTGACGATCTTGCAACACTTGCTCAAGCTGCTTACGGAAATCTTCTATCTTTGCATCTGTGATAATGCCTTTATAATCTTCAATATTTGCTCTAAGTAGCTTTTCTTTTCTTTTATTAATGCTTAACAATTGTCTATTAACGCTTCCTAATGACCATTTGAACCCAAGCGTTTTAATCCAATGAGACAAAAACATTGCAAAGCATGGGAGTGCGAGCAATATCCATGACTTAAGAGATGATAAATCTGAATCTATAAACGATAAGTGGCCATCCCAAGATGCAATAGCTAAGGTAAAAGCCCCAGTTAAGCCACTAGCAACAACATTCGAAATAAGAGGTACTTTTTCGTAACTGTCAGGTGTTGTTTTTTCAGTCACCTGCACCCCCTTTAACTGCTTTTCCACTACGGATTGCAGCCATAGCTACTTTATAGAACTCATCGTCTGTAGTGACATCGACAAACTGGCTATGACTAACACCTTGATCATCAATGTATTCTAATAATAATCTATGACGGGTAGTGCACATGAACCGTATGCGATCAAATAGAATTTTGAAGGCCCAGTACAAGATAGGGAGGGAGCTGAAAAAAGCCAGCCAAAAAGCAAACGCTGTCATAACCCCCCCTGTATTCATCTTGGCTATAAAAACTCGTTCACTCTACCAACTATGTATGTTTTGTCCAGAGAATTCAAGTTCTCTCGAACAAGCAAATCGACGTAGTAGACGTCACTGAAAATGCCTGGTTCACGGCCTGTGCGCACCCGTTGCAAGAAGTCTTCATCTTCTATCGTAACTGTTACAGTCTCTTCTTCGTAGTTTGCACGCCAACCAGTATTTTTATCTTTGTGAATAGTTAGGAAGGTAATTGGCACATCATCGAAGACTTGTTCAGAAAATGACTGTTCCACAGGAACTCTACGGTATCTAAATGGCTCTGCTTCTTTTTCGTCAACTACTACTAGTTCCTTACCTTGAGGCGTAGAAATTTTGAACAACTCATAGCCTTCTTTTTGTAATGGATTATGTATGATTTTAGACAAAGCTTTACGTATACTAGGCGATGACAATAGCGGCCTAAAGTAAGACGGAGCAATAATTTCCTCTCCATCCTCAAGAAGGATTTTACAATCACCGTCAGCGGTTAAAGTTATTTTCTGTATTTGTCTCCCGTCAATGGTACGTATTATTTCAATTAATGTATTACCTGCCGCAATTGCACTTGTCCCACCTAAGCCTATAATACTTAAAATATCCAAATACTGCGTTGGATTTTGAATTACATCAATTAAATACTCAAATGATCCTTCTTTAAAAGGTTCAACATCAATATTAAGATTTTCACTGGTACCGTTAAGAATGATGTTAACTTCTTTAAATAAATTATTTAATCCGTTAAGTGACTCAGTTAAAACCTCAAGGTCTATTTTATGATTCTTTAGAGCCTCACCATCATATTTTACCACCAATTTCTCAACCACTTCGCCTTCATATTTTTCGATGATTTTTTTTGTCATGATGACTATTCCTATGTAAACAATAAATATGAAATCACGTTATTACAAAAGCTATTTTCTTTTTGAAACATACACTACTATAGATCTGTTAAATTAACATATTTGTTTCACATACCAGAGGATCTTATCAGCATATAGCTCGTATGCTGTCTTTTGCTCTGGTAGCCAGTCATGCTTGTTATAAACAGCCATTACCCCTCCCAGTTCATGCCCCAGCATCTTTTCGGTGACATGGGGCATAACACCCTCGGCTGACAGGTTTGTTACGAGCGATCTCCTGAAATCGTGAGTATGCCAGTCAGGAATATCAATTTTCTCTCGTAACTTTTTCATGTACAGATTGCATGAAGATCGGTCAATTGCTTTATCAATACATTGACCTGGAAACAGTACGTCATTGCCGGTATTCAAGAGTCGTTCTACATAGGGTTTGATTTGGTCAAAGATAGGACGTCTGATAAGGTTACCCATCTTTGAATGTTCTTCTGGAGTAGTCCAGATAAGATCATCCATATTGAATTCGGCAGCAGTAGCCAGGCGCAGTTCTGACAGTCTCGGCCCCCAAAGTAACAGCATCTGATGCAGGACTTTATTAGATGAGACAATTTTTGAATTTTCGAGCGCCAGCCAGACCTTAGCTAACTCAGTGTAAGTTAATACCCGTTTGCCAACGTCTGGCTTTTTACCAATGTTTTTAACGCTTAATTTCATCACTTCACATGAAGGGATAAGCTGGCGACTGATGCACCAGTTGATTACTGAGCGCAACTGGACCAGAAGCACGCGTGATTTCTTATCGTTCATTTCTTCTTGCTTGTCGAAGAAACGCACCCAGGCTGAAACTGGAATATTGGCAACGGGAGTGCCAGAGAACTGTGTGTACATGCTGTTGTACACAACCGATTTATAGAGTGTTTGTGTGTTAGGTTTCAGCTTAGAGGCATACTTATCCCACCACTGATCGAGACAGTCTTTAAGAGTCAACTCTCCGTCTTCACGGGTAAAATAATTTTTTGGGTTTACCCCCTTCATGTACAATGCGCGCATCTCGCCGACGATGACTCGCGCTTCTTTCAATGAAGTTGCTGGATATCGGCCCACGGTGATACGGACTGGTTTGCCATCCCAACGATAGCGATACTGGAAAGTGACAGTTCCTGCAGGGGATATGCGCGCGCTCAGACCATCACCGTCGGTAACCTCTGGTGCTCCAGAATATGGTTTGCCGCTGATGCTTCGAAGCTTGGTATCACTGAGAGCCACGATTAAGTTTCCTGTACACACTGGGGAAACTGATTCTGTACTCATTCTGTACGCAATGGCAAGTGAACGAAGGGGATTTTTAGAGAAACGACAGCGAACAATTAAAAACACAAGAGAACTTAATTCTTGAATCGGAAACAGTAAACACGGTAACATTGCAAACAACGCGAACAAAGAAAACCAATCGCGATCTATGTCCCCTTAGTTAAATGGATATAACGAGCCCCTCCTAAGGGCTAGTTGCAGGTTCGATTCCTGCAGGGGACACCATTACCAAGCCTCAGACAGTCCAAAGAGTTCCATCATTCGCTAAGCATTAAAAAGTCTTAAAAGACCACGTATGGATGAATTCCATATTGTTTAATGGACTCTATACGCGCTTACGTACAGGAATGTGTATACCCTGGTTCGATCTTTTTTCTATACACAGGCTGCTCTCTGACATCCAAATAAAACGCGCCATACCTTTGTGGCAAGTGTTGGAATGTGTCGTCCAGCGGCAGATTACGCTACGGGATAGGGGGGGCACGTCAGCGGAACAACTTTCGGATCTGTTTTGTCCTTTTTATTGCGCAGACATTACACAAAAGTCGTTATGGGACCGGGGGCAGTAACCTGGCAGCGCTTTCAGCGCCGCGGAAAGGAAGAGTGGCATATCGTCAGTAAAAAATGCAGAACGTGAACAGCCAAAACCCCGTTTAGCAAAATTTCTGGGCCGCGGTCATGATGTCATCCGATGAAAGCTCTCTATCGGTAGCGACACGAATCTCCAGGTGATCACCAGTGAGTGAATGAATGCCTGCGTGCATAATATTCAGGGTCGCTTTCTCGCCGTTAGGGTATTCACAATCAACGGTCTTGTCGCTGGCATTTCTGTCAATGGCTCTGACGGGCTGAGAGTTGAAAAAAACCAAAACTTTTGCTGACATAAGTCGGTCCTTAATTAATTACGTGAAGCAGGCGAAATATCTATGCGACATCCGTTGCTGTGATATTTCTGACAAACGGCACAGGATGCATTGTCTCTAATGAACTGTAACGTTCATTGGTCACCATTACGGTTTTACAAAAAATACATTTTGCACCATATGGGTTAGTTTCTGTTACATCAAAATGAGAAACACGATATTGCGAGCCGTGACACTTTGGACAACGGAGATGAATATTAGAAATAGTGAAAGTGTCCTTAAAGTATGACTACATTAATGGCCGAAAGACCTTTCGGCCCGTTTTCGACTGAGAATTCAACTTCTTGATTTTCTTCAAGCGTTTTAAATTCATTACTTTGAATTGCAGAAAAATGCACGAATACATCTTTGCTGCCATCTTTTGGAGTGATAAAACCAAAGCCTTTTTCAGGGTTGAACCACTTTACGTTACCTGTCGTTTTTGAAGACATAATTTTTTACCTATATAAATGTAAGCCTTTCGGCATGCAGGGTCCGATTACAGAATAATCGCATAACTTTCAATGAAGACTCAAAAAAAGAGGTATCTCAGGATACTTAAAATGAGGGCAAAAAGGGAATGCTTTGGACTGGTCTGTGTATCAAACCGACAACTCATTAAGGCATGCCATATCATATTATGCAAGTTTTATTTTTCATGCCATTCTCACCTCGCTACGTTTGCAAGCATCCAGGACCTTAATTCCTTGTAGCTTGTTTCTGACGCAGCGCTGTTACCCTGCCCTTTAACGAAGAAAACTGCCAAAAATATTCCATGACTGGTAATGACAACGTTAACAAAATGTCTCTGACCAGAATGGATAATATCTCTTTTTAATCGCGAACGAAAAAATGATCATGGGCAATGCGCGCAGGGATAGTGTATGGTTACAGCCCATTTATCAGGAAAGACCCTATGCCACAACGCAAAGATTCAAAAAATAATCGCAACTATCTCGTCAAATGCACCTGCCCTCACTGCACCAAACAGTCAGAACATAGCTTTACACGAGTCCAGAAAGGCTTGTCATTGATGTGCCCTCATTGCAGTAAACTTTATCAT
>QFQM01000271.1 GCA_003243255.1 Flavobacterium psychrophilum
ACGGAACCTTCAACGGAACCCCGGTACCTGCAACCGACTACTGGTTTACCGTTACCTACCCTGAATTTGACGGGACAACTACGGTAATACGTGAATTTAAATCGCATTTCTCACTCAAGAGATAATACTGCAAAACCACAATAAACAAACCGGGCAGCCAACAGCTGCCCGGTTTTTTTTTTAAAAAATTATGATTTTAATTTTAGGCACGCTTTTTGTTTTGGCATGTCAAAATCATGCATTTAACCAGACTGATATTTATTTAATTCAATCTTGGCAGATGTAAAAGGTTTTTTTGTAGTTTTGTCGCGCATGAAATTTTTATTAAGATTTTTTATATCACTAGTTGTATTTATGTTGGCCGGGAATGGTCAGGTAAATGCACATCCGTATACCCAAAATACGGATGGGGCGATAGTAAAACATCTTGAAAACATAGGGAAGTTTCCTAGTGATGCTACGGTAAGCAATGAAACTAACTTTATGAGGGCTTCTCATTATTTTGGCCCTGATAACAGTAAACTTCGTGCAACCGATAATGAAGGAGAAGAAGAGGAACTAAATCATTCTTCTAAAAAAAGCTTACAGCTTAACAGCTATGCAATAGCTGCTATTTTTAATAATGTTCTGGCATCTTTTTACAATAACGTTAAAAAGAATACTCTTGCTACAGAACATCTTTTCCATTTTACATCTTACAAGCGATACATCGCTTTTCGAGTAATCAGGATTTGATTTTATTTCTTTTAAGGCATTGATTCTGCAATTGACTTAAAACTTCTGTTTATATACTGTTATCGTATTTCTTTTAGCCAGTTCTGAAAGTATATGTTCGTATATCGTGTTTTTACACATCCTTAAACAATTCCTAAAATTTATCGTACTGCTTTTAAAGCGAAATTAATTATGAAGAAAATCCTCATGCTTACAGGCGTGTGTGGCGCAATGTTTTTTGCAAGCTGCACATCTAAAAAAGAAGAAAAGAAGGAAGAAACCCATTTCCTGGTTACTAATCCAATTAAAAAAGACACCGCTATCATTAAGGATTATGTGTCTCAAATCCATTCAATCCAACATATTGAGTTACGGGCTCAGGAAAGAGGTTATTTGCAAAAGATATATGTAGATGAGGGCCAGTCTGTAAAGAAAGGACAACTTTTATTCCAGATCATGCCTAAACTTTATGAAGCTGAAATGCAAAAAGCACAGGCTGAAGCTGATTTTGCTGAAATTGAATACAAAAACACTAAAAGGCTGGCTGACAGCAAAGTTGTTGCACCTAACGAACTTGCAATGGCTAAAGCTAAAGTTGATAAAGCTAAAGCTGAACTGGCACTTACGAAAGTTCACCTTCAGTTTACAGAAATAAGAGCTCCGTTTGATGGTATTATTGACCGTTTTCATGTGAGATTAGGTAGCCTTGTTGACGAAGGAGATCTACTTACCAATCTTTCTGATAACAGTAAAATGTGGGTATACTATAATGTACCTGAATCGGAATATTTAGATTATAAAGCGACTACTCAAAACAGCAAGCCTAAAGTAAAACTACTTATGGCAAACAATAAGCTGTTTGATTATCCGGGTGTTGTTGAAACGATTGAAGGAGAGTTTAATAACGAAACCGGTAACATCGCTTTCAGGGCTACTTTCCCTAACCCTAAAGGACTGCTAAGACACGGAGAAACTGGTAATATAGAAATGGAAGTGCCAATTAAAAATGCACTGCTTATCCCTCAGAAAGCAACATTCGAAGTACTTGATAAAAAATATGTTTACGTAATTGATAAAGACAATATCGTACGTTCAAGAGAAATCAAGATTGCTGCTGAGCTGCCACACATTTTTGTTATAAGCAATGGACTTTCTACTGGAGACAAAATACTTCTTGAAGGATTACGTCTTGTAAAAGAAAACGAAAAGATCGAATACAAACTGGAAAAACCGGAATATGTAATGTCGCATCTTGAGCTTTACGCTGAATAATCTCACTATCATAAAATAAGAAAACATGTTTAGTAAATTCATACATAGGCCTGTATTTGCGATAGTGATCTCGATTATGATCGTATTTATGGGTTCACTGGCAATCAAACAATTGCCAACCTCCCAGTTTCCCGACATTGCGCCTACCACGGTAAACATCTTTATTGCTTACCCGGGTGCGAGTGCAGATGTATTGGTGAAATCGACACTTATTACATTAGAGAATGCCATTAATGGTGTTCAGGATATGCGATACATGGCTACCGATGCTACCAGTGCCGGAGAAGCTACACTAAGAATCATCTTTGAGCCGGGAACCGATCCCAATCAGGCGGTTATACGGGTTAAGACAAGGGTAGACCAGGTTATGCCACTGCTACCTGAACTTGTGCAAAGAGAAGGGGTAGTAATTACACCTATCCAGCCAAGTATGTTGATGTACGTGAATCTTTATGCGAAAGGCAAAAACATGGATGAAAAATTCCTGTACAACTATGCCAACGTAAAAATGCTTCCGGAAATCAACAGGATCAAAGGTGTTGCAAGGTCTCAGATATTAGGTAGCCGTACCTATGCAATGCGTATATGGCTAAACCCTGACCGTATGCGTGCTTATAATGTTTCTACCGAAGAGGTAATGAAAGCATTAGGTGAGCAGAGTATTGTAGGTCGTCCGGGCCGTATCGGTCAGAGTTCGGGTATTCAGGCACAATCGCTTGAATATGTGTTAACGTATAAAGGAAGGTTCAGTGAGCCTGAAGAATATGAGAATGTTATCATCCGCGCAAACGCTGATGGTGAGAGCATTCGTTTGAAAGATATCGGTCATGCCGAGTTGGGTAGTGAATTCTTTGATATCTATTCCAATCTGGATGGACACCCTTCTGCATCAATCGTATTGAAACAGAACTACGGTAGTAATGCGAATGATGTAATCAAACAGGTAAAAGAAAAACTTGAGGAAATGAAACAGTCATTCCCTCCTGGACTTGACTATAAGATCAGCTATGACGTATCTAAATTCCTCGATGCTTCTATCGAGCAGGTAATAGATACTCTTAGGGATGCATTCATACTTGTGGCTCTGGTAGTGTTTATATTCCTTGGAGACTGGCGATCTACGCTTATCCCGATATTGGCAGTGCCGGTATCGTTGATTGGTGCTTTCTTCGTTATCCAGTTCTTCGGAATCACGATTAACCTTGTAACCCTATTTGCGCTTGTATTGGCGATCGGTATTGTGGTGGATGACGCGATTGTCGTCGTCGAGGCCGTTCACGCCAAGTTTGAGGAATTCCCTCATATAACACCTTATCAGGCGGTTAAAAAAGTACTAGGAGAGATTAGTGGTGCGGTAATCGCTATTACTGCGGTAATGGTTTCGGTATTCGTTCCTATATCGTTCATGTCGGGTCCTGTGGGTACATTCTACCGCCAGTTCTCTATTACCATGGCGAGTTCGATTGTAATTTCGGCGCTTATTGCGCTTACGCTTACACCTGTATTGTGTGCGATGCTTCTTAAAAATCACCATGGCCACGAGAAAAAATCAAACCTGTTTACAAGAGCATTGGACAGCTTTAACCGTGGTTTTGATAAAATGACCGGTAAATATGTGAACATCCTTAAACGTATTGTTAGCAGAAGAGTGGTAACATTTGGTGTACTGATAATATTTTGTGCAGGTACATTCTTTGTGAACCAGATACTTCCTTCAGGATTTATCCCGAGTGAAGATCAGGGTACTATCTATGCGATTATCCAGACCCCTCCGGGATCTACGCTTGAGACTACGAACCAGGTTTCACAAAAGCTTCAGAAAATATGTGAGCATGTTGATGGTGTTGAATCAGTATCGTCACTTGCAGGTTATGAGATCATGACAGAAGGTAGGGGATCTAACGCGGGTACCTGTCTTATCAACCTTAAAGAATGGTCTGACAGGGAGCATTCGGTTACCGAGATCATGGAAGAGCTTGAAGAGAAAACAAGAGACCTTGGTGCTAAGATTGAGTTCTTTGAACCACCAGCCATTCCTGGTTTCGGTTCATCGGGAGGTTTCTCAATGCGTCTTCTTGATAAAAACACTACTGTTGATTATCAGGATTTTGACAAGATCAACAAAAACTTTATGGATGCTCTTGGCAAACGTAAAGAACTTTCAGGTCTGTTCTCATTCTTTGCGGCCAACTATCCTCAGTATGAACTGGAGATCGATAATCAGTTGGCAATGCAAAAAGGTGTATCGATAGGAAAAGCAATGGATAACCTTGATATCCTTATTGGTAGTACTTACGAGCAGGGATTCATCAAATTTGAACGTTTCTTTAAAGTATATGTTCAGTCGGATCCTAAGTTCAGAAGGCTTCCGTCAGATATCTTAAACCTGTACATTAAAAATGATCAGGGAGAGATGGTTCCTTATTCAGCTTTCATGAAGCTGGTTAAGAAGCAGGGGCCAAATGAGATTACACGTTATAATATGTATAACTCGGCTGCAATCCAAGGTCTTCCTGCTAAAGGTTATACAACAGCCGAAGCAATTGCTGCTGTACGTGAAGTAGCAAAAGAAACACTGCCTAAAGGTTATGATATTGCATGGGAAGGTCTTTCATTTGACGAGGCTAATAAAGGAAATGAGTCTATTTATATCTTCCTTATTGTATTGTCATTCGTTTACTTCGTTCTTGCAGCACAGTATGAAAGCTTCATTATTCCGCTAGCAGTAGTGTTCTCACTTCCTGTTGGAGTATTTGGTTCATTCCTGTTGCTTGAACTAATGGGACTTCAAAACGATATCTATGCTCAGATCGGTCTTATCATGCTCGTCGGGCTACTCGGTAAGAACGCCGTACTTATTGTTGAATTTGCCGTCCAGAAGCGGCACGAGGGTATGTCGATATACGACTCAGCCATTGAAGGAGCTAAAGTACGTTTCCGTCCAATTTTGATGACTTCATTTGCTTTCATCGCGGGTCTTATTCCGTTGATCCTTGCCAGTGGAGCAGGAGCAATCGGTAACAGGACTCTTGGATCAGCAGCGATGGGTGGTATGTTGTTCGGTACTATTTTCGGTGTTATCATCGTACCGGGCCTATATTACATCTTCGGATCTATAGCTGATGGTAGAAAACTAATTAAAGATGAGGATGATAGTTCGCTGACAGAAGAATTAGTTCATCAAATTGATAACTTCAAAACTACTGAAGAAAATGAATAAGGGATTTAATAAGGTTATATATGTGGCTTTGGCCTGTACAGCACTAGCTGTTACAGGCTGTAAGCTACCTGCAGATGCAGTGCAGCGAACAGAGAATAAATCGGTTCCGGGAGAGTATGCAAAAGGTACTGCACAAGACACCATTAATACAGGTAAAGTAAAATGGAAAGAGTTTTTTAAAGACGAAAACCTGACGGCTCTCATCAATACTGCGCTTACGAATAATCAGGAGCTGAACATAACGCTTCAGGAAATACAGATAAGCAAGAATGAGATTAAAGCCAGAAAAGGGGAGT
>QFQM01000272.1 GCA_003243255.1 Flavobacterium psychrophilum
GAGTAACCACACCGCCCCCCCCATGAAAATACCCTTCGCCATCATCTTATTTTGCCGCCAGCCACGCATACTTACATAGCATAAAAGCAGGAACAGCATTGTTACATTAAAAACTCCCGATAAAATCGGGTAAAAATTCAATACCCATACTTTATTACTGTTCATCCGGGTGAGGATAGATGCGCCTTTATACCCAAACCAGGTATTTGTAATGGGTGGTATGTAAGTCTTGCCAGAATTGAAGCTCTCCAAAAATTCCACAGGGGGCGCATAATATTTTTTAGCGTTGGGCCATATAAAATATTACAAAAAATGCCATGGATACTGCTTGATAATATATATCCCGTAGTCTTTGTATAAAGGCCCCATAGATGCCCATTTTTTTAATTCAATAGCTGTCGTATCTTTCTCAAAAAGGTTGTTGCGGTATTTCATGAGGGGCATTCCGGGTGACCACATGTAAAAAGTGCTTGCCTGGACTCTTTCTGCAGGAAATCTATTCACATCCCGGGTGGTATCAAAATACTGTCTTATCATAATATCCAAAGCTCTAAATCTCTCAGGCACTGGTTTACGCGCCGCACGGTCTACATACCGATAGGCATACATGGCATTATTGGCCCACTGCCATCCACTGAAAGGGGAATACTGGGCATAGCCAGTGAGTTTATAATATTTATTAGTAGTGTAACTGACAAATAACCAGCACAATAAGAAGGCAATACCTAAGCTTATTAATTTCATACGCCAAGTTATCGTTGGGGCCAATGTAAAAGCCACCAACGCAATAAAGGGATAAATCAGTGCATTATATCTGACAGTGAATGCAATGAACAAAACTATCGTATGAATTACCAGTATCCAGACCGAGGGCCGGTGAATGATCCACAAAAGCAGGCAAAACCAGGTAAGACTGAGGGCTACAAAAAAACCGTCGCTGCTCACCAAATTACCCAAATGCAAGAAGAGTGGATTTACCACCATAAAAGCCCAAAGTACCATTCGTGTAATGCGGTGGGGCTGATAAAAATAAAACATTGAAAAAACTAAAAACAAGACACTGCTTTGCAGAAACAAATACTGAAAAAATACCAAAGCGGTATCAGAGCGGGTAAAAACACTAAACAGACGAAGAAAACGTGAATAGCCAACCATATAAGTATTAATATCAGCATTTTCAAAAG
This sequence comes from Flavobacterium psychrophilum, assembly GCA_003243255.1. The sequence continues at coordinate 1,185 of QFQM01000272.1, forward strand.
CGGCATATAAATAAGAAAAAGAATCGCCATGAATAAAGCTGGCAAAAGGATACAGGTATTTGAAGATTGAAAACTGAACAACCATTGAAACGCCAGATATAATAAGCAACCATTTGTGAACCCGATCCTTAAGCAAAAAATGTTTAAACGAAGACAGCTGATAGGTTACTATTGATTGCCTTGCATCCATAACAGTAATAACTTCCATATTGGATAATTGTGTGATTCGATAATTAAAGTGGATTGGACTGAAGCATTGAAGAAGGTAACTTTTCACCTGCATTTTTGTTAAACGCCATTTGTACTAACATACCAACAAAAACAGCACCAAAGGTCAATGTAAGCTGCATAACAAATAGTTGCTGGCGTAGAACGATGGGCGAAGCCCATACACTAAACATTAAATTGGCTAACCAGGTAAATAATAACAGTACCAACATTCGCATAACATAAGGACTAACAGCGGAAAGACCGCCTGCCAATAATAAGGCAATAAAACCAAGTACAAAAACAAGATTGATTACAGCAAATGGAACACTTGCATAATACGGCACTTTCAATAACTTACTCTTAAATACTGTAGTAACCTTGTTGCTATTCCATTGAAAAAAGGCAACAGCTTCTTTTCCAGCAGTGTCTTTGAGTCTATTATAAGTACTCAACGCTTCCGTTTCCGGAACGTAATAGTTCTTAAGATTGGGTAGTATGTAGTATTTCCAGTAAAGACCAGGGTATTCATCCATTAAAAAATTTCCGTATTGCGCATATAGCGGCCCCATGCTTGCCCATTTTTTAAACGAACTGGAAGAATCGTCGCTTGCCCACGTTTGCTGCATATATGCTTTCAGTGGTGCATTTTGTTTCTGCAGATAATAATCATCTGGCTTTCTATCGGGTCTAACGAAAGCAGGAATCTTATTCAACGCTGTCATATGCTCATTCACAATGCCATGCAATTCACGAAACCGACCGCGTACTTTCTTACGATCTAAGGTGTCAGCATGTGCATAAGCATAAAGCACATTAGAAGCCTTTTGCCATCCCCATTGAGCAGAAAACTGTACCCAATCGGACCGCCTTTTAAACTCTGCCTGGGTGCCGCCAAGAAACCCAGCGAACAATACTACTATCGTCCCTATTCCTATTGCGACGTTCCTTCTTTGCATTGGCAAGAAAAAAAACACCAAAATACTGATGAGCATACAATACCAGGCATTATGATTCACCATAAAAAGTAATAAAAGCAAGCCGGCATGCACTAATACAGATGGGAGTCGTGGCTGATATAAAAGCCACAGCAACTGCGTAAACCAGAGTAATATAAGCGTAGCAAAAAGACTGTCAGAAGTAACTAGGTTGCTGACGTGCAATAGTAAAGGATTCAATACACTAATTACAATCAATATCCGGACAATCCATTTGTCAGTTATCAATAAATATTTAATACTAAACAACAAATACAGGATAGCCCCTTGTAATATAAGATATTGGAGGAGCACAAGAATAGTATCATTGCTGGTAAAGCTACTAACCAGCCGCAGGAACATAGGATAACCTACAGGTAAATAACCAACGGCCCAATTCTTATGCGCCGCCTCTATAGCGACATAGCTTTCATCCGCCAGGTTGGCAAAAGGATATAAAATTTTAAATACAACAAATTGAGTAAGCACAACTGCGGCGACCAATAAAAGAATTATTTTATTTTCCTTTTCTTGCCATATCCAATTTCTAAAAGGTAAGGTATGAGCAGGAACTCCAGATAGCATAGCAGTAAAGCATTAGATTAATAAACGAGTAATGAATAAGCTGTAAGTTAACCGTCATTTCTAATGCAAGCAGTAGATAGTATAATGCGGATAGTATTTTCATGGCGCTGTATAAAACTTCCAGTTTCATCATCCATTTTTCTTTTCTAATTATTTCGCCATATTAATTTTACAAAGTAGTCACAACAACTGTAGCACCTTTATCTATACAATTTATTATCGGACATAACAGCAAGTCAGGATCCACTTGTTAAGCTCGTCTGATATGTGGGTAAGCCGAAAACCACTTAACAGAGTAGGCAATCATTTACCAAATCAGACTTTAGCTTTTTGATTGCAAAAGGCACCATTATTATGAAAAAAGCAAAAATTATGTTAATGACCTTGGCTGTTTTCACAGTTTTAGGAGCAGCGCTCGCATTCAAAGCCAAAACATTTAATACAATATTCTGTACAACAACCTATTCCGGCGGATCTCCTGTGGGCATTTGCAATTCTACCACTCTGCTCAGCAGTCAACAAGTTCTGGGGGATCCCAATGTGTACGCTACTTCATTTGACAAAGAAGATAAAATCATTACAACTACTCTTCAATGTACTGATGAATTAGATTGCCCGGCTGTAAGATTAATTGTCGACTAATCAATGCCTCTATTAAGTAAGGCCTCGGGAACTGGGTCTTACAAATAAAAAGATGGAGCTGCAAGCACTTTGCAGCTCCATCTTTTTATTAATACTGGTAAATGACTATTGAACCGCGGTGAGGGCCTTCTAGTTTTGGGGAAGCAGTTCTTTAATCCTAGTGGCAGGGAAGGTTGGCATAGCAGTCAAAATATACTTCAGCCAGTCGGACGCATTAATATCCCTGCTTAGGCGGGGCAGGCTATGCAGCTTGCAGGTCGCAAACAGTGAGTAGATCATCGCCACATTCTGGGCAGCGTCGTGGCTACCCACAAAAAGATAATTATTCCGGCCCAGGGTGATCGGGCGGATAGAGTTCTCTATAAGGTTGGTGTGCATCAGCAGCATGCCGTCTGTTAAGTAAATACCTAACTGCTTATCCCGTTCAGAAAAATAGGTCGGTGCTTTGCCAATCGGACTGCGAACGGTTTTCAGTTTCGGGATATCTTCCTGCATCCAGTCGGCCAGTGCCCTGAATACCGGCGCCGATTTCTCCTTCCGGATGGCTAACCGTTCGTCGAAGCTCAGGTTCATTTCTTTGCAGTAGCTTTCTAGGCCATACAGTTTGCTGTACAACAGCAACACATGGTCAGCTCGCTTGTTATCGGTGAACTTCGCTTCATGGAACTTGCGCCGGGCGTGGGCGTTACAGTTTACATGGGCAACACCTTATAGTGAACCATAAAGCTTTGCCGGGTCTTACTCCAACTGCCCGGTCTTTATCGTATCGACCAAGGATGCATCTGTCGGCAGGTTCTCCGGGTACATGTTAATATACTTGCGCTCAATATGTGCAGGTAACTGGTTCCTGCCAGGATGAGGTTTCTTTTCCGTCTTTTGCTTCGTGTAAGCCGACACCAGTTGGCCATCACCAACCTTCCTGGCTTCTATTGTTTCCGCATCCAGACCCAGCAGAAACTGGCCTGGCAAAGCAAACAGCTTTTCAGTGCTTCTGGCATATACCAGCCGTTGCATTTGAAGGTACTGATGCTCGATCAGTTCCAGTCTTTGCAATTGCTTGCCCTGCTCATTGATGATTTCCTTTAATTGTTCGTTTTCTGTGCGTTGTAGCTCAATGATCTCTGTCAACTGGCTAGCGGTATTTTGAAGGGGGTGATCGTTGACGCCAATAATTTATAGTCCTCCTGTGCTTTTTCCAGGAACTTCTCCAGTTGCATACTTCGCAGCAGCAGCTTTTTGATACCTTTCGTTTAATTCAAAATGTTCAGGGATACAAGCACTGAAAGTGTCTTCATTGTTTACATATATAAGACACTTAACAGTAAAGTAGTACTAATCAACTATATAATATAGTTGTTCACAACTGTGAACTACCAGGCAACCTTATATACTTCCATGCAGCGGGACGTATTTCTCCTGGTTCAGGTAACCATCCTCGCTCAGCGTAACACCACTCAGCATCCAGGACAACTGACCGGCGGTCATTTTGTAATTCAGGGGATCAGTCTTGACCAATAGCACCTGAAAACTGCCTTCATCCAGCCGGTAGAAGATCGAGAACTCACCGCTCTCATAAATAAAGATCTTGACGGTCGTGCGCGGTTTATTCAGAAAAATAAAGACGCCCCCTGTAATTATACCCTTGCCCATCTCAGTGCGGATAAGGGCAGCCAGACTATCAAAGGACCGGGACATCTTCACCGGCCGCCGGCACAAATAAAAATTAAGATTGTCCGACAGGTTCAGTAGTTTACTCATGACAGAAGTGTTTTAAGGTATTCTGCAGGAACCTCCTTGTACAGTTTGATAGCGCCTATCTTTGCAAACAGCTGTGGCCTGTTTTGACCGAATACCGGAACTATTTCGACCTGACCAAACCCTGC
>QFQM01000273.1 GCA_003243255.1 Flavobacterium psychrophilum
TGTACGTGTTTGAGCCTGGAAACGACACGCCGCTATGAGTTAACATCCCAATTGCCACTATTAACCACAGCGGCAACTGCTACTGAAAGAATCACTGAGAAAAAGATCATACCTTGAAGGGTAAAATCCATATAACTCATTGATTTTAAATGGTTTTGATGTGATGGTGCCGATAATAGGAGTCGAACCTACGACCTTCGCATTACGAATGCGTAAATTGGTCCTGTAAAATCAATACCTATCGAATTTAAATAGATTTTTTGCCACAATATTGCCACAGTTCGTTAGGAATCAGACAGAAATGGCGACTATACGCAAACGTGGTAACTACCAATGGGAAGCTCAAATCCGTAAACGTGGTTTTCCCTCTCAAACCAAAACCTTTAACACCAAAGTAGAAGCAGATGCTTGGGCCAAAATGATCGAGTCAGAAATGGCGAGAGGAGTTTGGCTTAGCCGCAGCGAAGCGGAATCTACGACATTGTATGAAGCCCTAACGCGCTATGAAAAAGAGATTGTTCCCGACAAAAAAGGAGCAGTGCAAGACCGATCATTGGTGCGGATACTAAAAGGCACTCAGCTGGCAAAAAACTATATGGCCAGCATCAGGAGTGCCGATGTCGCCAAGCTAAGAGATGAATGGTTGAAAATTTATGCTCCTGCAACCGTTTTAAGGCGTTTGGCCTTACTTTCTCATGTATTCAATGTTTCGCGGAAAGAATGGGGCATGGAGAGCCTGCTGAACCCCGTAGAGGCCATTCGCAAACCCCAACCCAAGAACTCAAGGACCAGACGCCTGGAAGCGCTGCCTTTAGTTTCTGAGCAAACCGGTGTTACGTCAGGAAAGGAATTAGCCAACGAGATCGAACATATCATTGCCGCAACACATTCATTAGTATTGCCAGCAATCATTCTTCTGGCGTTAGAGACAGCCATGCGCCGTAGCGAAATTGCAGAACTTCGATGGCGCTTTATCGATCTTGATAGGCGAGTTGCACATCTGCCGGATACTAAGAATGGTAATGCTCGCGATGTCCCCTTATCCACAAAGGCTGTTATGGTACTATCCAATCTAAAGGAGCGTTCTAAACAAGCTGATGACAAGGTTTTTGGAATGCGTGCCGATGCGATCACCCGCGCTTTTGATCGAGCTGTAAAGCGCGCCAGAGAAAGATATGAACAAGCTAAACCTCAATGTGATGACACCTTCCTCAAAGATTTAAGATTTCACGATCTCCGGCATGAAGCGACCTCTCGCTTGGCTGAGATTTTCCCCATGCACGAGCTGACAAAAATCACGGGGCATAAAGACCCGAGAATGCTAATGCGGTATTATCATCCAAAAGCTGAGGATTTAGCGTTAAAGTTGAAATAAAGGATATCTTATGCGTTACATTAGAAAACACATTGCAAATTTTGATTTCAATATTGTATCCATTATATATTTGCTGATTGCTTGCATTGTAATCATGAAGTTCCCATTATTACTTCAAGATAAAACCTTCTTAGGTTGTGGATTATTCCTCTCGGTAGCATTCATTTTTTGTGCCTATAACAACAAAAAAACAATCGTCAATAAAATGATTGAGCACAGCATCATTAAATGGATTGGAACAGTATTGATTTTTTCAATTTGTATGTGGTATGCAAAACATAAAATTAATTTTGATTACGATATTCAACCGGAATACTTAATATACTCATCTTATGGTTATGCTTTCGCAATGGCCATTCCTCTATCTCTATCCATTTATGGCCTTAGCATTTTCATATACTTATACTTTGGAAGAATTACTGCTTATCAATGCTTTTACGCGGCAATTTTGACCATCCCTTTTTCTGCAATGCTAAGAGAGACGATTGAAAAAAACCAAGAGGTTGATTTCAAAGTTATTATGTTGTTAGTTTTCGGGTTAGCTTTCGGTATCGTAACCATGTTCAAAGCAATGCAAAAAACAAATAAAGAATCAACTTCATCCAATAAAAAGAATCTATTATACATTGCAAAAACAATGGCACAAGATATTAATAGAGCAAAACTAATTTTAATGATATGGTTTAAAAAAATACTTATATGTTCGAATAGCTACTTAAGAGTTGCAGATCTATTATCGACAGCAATTGCATTATTATTCATTGGTGTTTTTTCAATAAAGATAATACCAGAGCATCAGAAGTCTTTTCTTTTACTTGATGCTTTTTCTAAGACAGATTGCAATACAAAAAAAGATTCATTTTCATACATCAGGAAATCGAAAAACGAATGCTACAGAATTAATTCTAAAGGAATAGAAGTTATCGAAATGATATCATTTACCTCATCAGCTGATTAAAACATAGGTAGTAATGAAAATGGATGAGACCACGAAGAGAAAAAGGATTGAGGCATTTAGGAAAGCAGAGGCTAGCTTATATTTATCAGGTAAAGATCCTCGCGGGTCAGAATTTTACCAGAAAATAAAGGATGAAGTTATAAGAGGTAAGCTAACTTATGAAGAGGCAAAAGCAGAGATTTTAAATCACCATATAGAGAAATCGAAAAAATAAGAAAAAGGCTAACATTATGTTAGCCTATCTTCTCAATGATTATTCCTATAACTAAAAATTGCTTTTTTCAATAACTCCGTTTGCTCATCAGCATCATCATAATTATAAATTCCCGTAGCAGAATAATACTCTTCGATGCATAGAATATTTATCAATGGTTCACAAATCTCTTTAATAAACTCCTTGTTGTTATCGGCAAAAATAATTTTTATTCCTTCCAAAACAAAGCTATTATAACCAGCCATTATCCACCTCCTTACAGGTGTTTAGTGGAAGCGTCAGTTAACGTTACCGCGCTAACTGACGCGCCTAAATCAAGATTTTTTACTGCCAGTTAAACTATCACCCTCAAACTCATCCTGTTCGTGGTTAGTCTGACGATCGGCTGTGTGTTTACGTATTTGATTCGCTATTTCCCCACCAACGGTCTGTTGTCTTCGGATAGAATTAGTACTTCCCTTCATCATCTGATACTCCGAAGCTCCGTTAGACAACCCGCTCGCCATGTGAGAAGCCATGCGGCCAGCTCGTGAGAATGATGAAGCAAACCCCTGGCTTCCTCCGCTGACGCTACCTGTATTACTCCCTGCAGAAGAACCACCGGAACCGCCTGATGGTTGTCCTCCAGAAGTATCTACGGAACCGGTATCTTCCCCTCCGCCAAATCCTCCACCTGAACCACCTTTATCACCAGAACCAGATTCTTCGGCCATCGCCGCTTGTGCAGATTCAAATGCTGCTTTTAGAGCGGAAGCACCACCACTGACTTGAGCTGTAGCACTCATTGCCATTGCCCCAGCGCCACTGATTGCAGTAGTAGCAGCGCCAGTAATCATACCTGCTCCAAAACCACCGATCCCTTGTAAGGACGCTCCTCCAACAACGCCTGATAACAACAACGGTAATTTATTCGTCAATACTAAAAGAATAATTGACGCCAGAAGTAAAACAATAAGACTATTAAGATCAGGAATATCATTTTTAATAATAGAAAAATACTGATCTATAAATGATTGCCCAATCCCAATGATTAATGTCATCGTAAATAACTGAATACCAATCGATAATACTGTGCGTAAGTAATTTATTGCTATATCAGAAGTCCATTTCGAGCCACCAAACCCAAGCAAAATAACTCCTGCATAACACAACACCCATGCAGAAACTAACATTATTAGCATATTTATCGCGATAAGCGCCATTACTACTAATACTATTATCGCGACGGTTATCATAATGGTCGAAATCATTGGAGACCAAATTGATGCTGCTGAACTGACCTTTGTTAATATCACAAATGCCATATCCACTATGCTGGAGGGTGAAATACCAGTACTTGTTCCTAAAGCATTTGCTGCAAGTTGTCTCATTGAGTTAATTATAGATTGTGATATGGCTGGGCCGTTGATTAAAAGATAATAAAAAAAACCAATCACGGCAAAAAAACGAACTATTTCTGCAAGTGCACTGATTAAACCTTCCCCTTGCATCGCCAACATACCAAATGTCCAAACCATACTTATTAATACCAGCCCCCAGAACAGCCAATTTGCATAATCACCAATTACTAATGACCATGTGCTGGCTACTTGCTGAAACTTATCTAATAACGTATCAAGTAATCCGCTACTATCTAATTGACCAGCATAAGCATTTACAGAAAACAAAAAAACCATTCCTAAAAAAGTGAGCTTGCTTACTATTCTCATAATTACCATTCTCGCTTAGGGCTAGGATTGTTATTGCCACGCAGGGCACATTTATCGTAGTTATGTTCGTTCAATTTATTCTCTGACGTCGATAAACAATCTTCATCTTTTTTATCGCAAGAGCATAGAATTAATGAAATTATTAGAATAAAAATGACCAAAAGTTTATCTTTCATTCAGCTCTCCCTCACCAAATTCGCTTCGGGCTTGGTGTGTTCTCGCCAGCTAACGCTTTTTCATCAGCGACTATTTGTTGGGCTTCTTTATCAGCCTCAGCCTGTGCCAGTGTTGCTGCAGCGTTTTGCTGAGCTACCAGAAGCGAGCGGATTTGCAGCAACTGGTTCGTTTGAGCACTGGCAAGCTGGTTAGCGGCCTGAATAGCTTCCATTTGCCCTTGTGCGCCGGTTGCCTGCGTTTGCAAATCTGCAAGGTTGTCAGCATCGCTTTGCAGTGTTTCCTGCTGTTCGTCAAGAGCCTTAAATACAGCGTCATTGGCCTTTTTACGTGCCTCAGAGCTGTTCTGTTCAGCTTTGCGCAGTGCGCTAATTTCATCCGCAGTACATTCAACATTACTGTTAAAGCACGGTGATGAGCGGTAGTAATTCACGTCCTGATAACGTTTCAGATATGAATCAAGACTCCCGGCCTGGTTTTTGTAGTAATTAAGGGTGTCCTGCGCCTGCAACAATTTGTTGATGGTTGAATTGGCCTGATCCCAGATATAGGCTGCAGGTGCGACTGTATTTTTGAGCATGTTTTCATACTGCTGCAGCTGCGTCTGGTACTGCTGGATCTGTTTTGCCACAGCCTGAACGTTGTTGACTGCGCTGATTGTGGTCTGCACCACATTAGTACCATCGATTACAGGGATACCGGCTGTCGCCGGTAATGCCATGATGGACGCCAGGAAGGAAGCTGCTAATGATTTTTTAGCTGCTAAAATCCCTCTCAGTGATGAAAATACTCGGAGCATTAACTTCATTTGCCCACCTCAAATTTAACTGATTATTAATATTGAAAACTCGTACTTTTAACAAATACAGATATTTAGGAAACCATAAATTTATTTATCCAAGATTCTATCCATAATATTTCTTAGTTCTTGTCTGGTTGATTCTATTTTAGCAAGCAACGTTTTTATCAATGAGGGTGAAAAATCAACTGTGCGTGGATCGTTAGCTAACCACAGTTTAAGTAACCCACCAAGTCGACCAAGATC
>QFQM01000274.1 GCA_003243255.1 Flavobacterium psychrophilum
TAACTGTTATCTTCATTTTATATAAAAGGTCTTTTAATTGCAAAAATCTCTCCCAGTTTAGCATAGTTATATCCTGCTAAACGAGCTATAGGGCGATAAGTTTCCATATTTATCTTGTAATCAGGCAGCAATACCGATTCATCAACATGGAACATAACAATGCGTCCAATCATTATTGTAGCGCCTCCGTCTTTATGATCTTCAAGGCTGTAATGATGTACCAGTTCACATTCAAATGAAATCGGACTTTCTTTTACCCTTGGTGGACTTATAAGATCAGACGCGATAGGGGTAAGTCCGGAATATTCAAACTCGTTACCTTCAGGAGGTAAGTTGATTGAAGAAGCATTCATGGCTTCAACCAATTCCTCGGTAGCCATATTAACTACAAACTGTTTTGTTTCGAGTACGTTATTGAGAGTGTCTTTATTGGTATTTCCACTGCGAACAGTAGAGAACATAACGTGTGGCGGATCTTCGCCTACAGCATTAAAAAAAGAAAAAGGAGCAAGGTTAAGTATCCCGTCTTTACTGATAGTGGATATCCATCCTATAGGTCGTGGGATTACTGATCCTGTAAGGATTTTATATACATCTTTTTGGCTGGTTTGCGCCGGGTCTATTTTCATATTCTAAAAAAATGAATAGTGCAAATAAAAGAAAATTAGCGGTCAGATTTTAAATATTTTTGTTACAAAACAACATCTTTCTAATTATTTTTAAATTAATAATGATTGATAATCTGATTTTCAGTTATGTTTACAATAATATGGAAAATTAATAATTTGCATCAAAAGAATTTATATGATGCGATATTACATCAAAAACATTAAAATATTTTATTTAGTAATAATTATGGATATAGCAGTATTATAGTCTTTTTACTGTCATATTATTTGAAATTATAAAATTGAATGTTAGGGTTTAATATCTCTAAATCTATCTATATTTGTTAAAGCTAAATTCAAAATAATTTTATGTCACTTACTGAGAAAAAAGCCCCGTTTATTTCAGATTTCGCAGTTCTATTTTTTATAGGATCGATTTTAGTGATCGATTTTTTACCCTATTTTCAAACTATTGAGATTATACATCCGCAGTTTTTGTATCTCGCTGTCATAAATATAGTTATGGGGTTTTATTTTTATTTTGGCCCTAAAGATATTGTTAGCAATAACTTTTTGATTTTACGGAAAAACAAATTAGCGCTGGCTTACCTTCTTTTTGTAGTATTGAGTGGCCTGTCATTCATTACAGCTATAAACGTTTCGTTAGTGATTGCCAATTTTACAGAGATATTGATAGTATTTCTGTTGTTTGTAAACCTGAGCATTTTACTGAAAGATAAACTGCATCTTTTTTACAAAATAACATTCATAATATGTATCAGCACATTTCTGCAATCGTTTCTGGAACTGTATGACGTTGCTATCGCTGCGAATAAATCTTCAGTTATCGAAGCCCTGGGTCAATTAAAGTGGAAAACGGGGAATATTAACATACTTGCAGCAAGCTTAAGCATCAAAATTCCATTCCTGCTTTTAGGAATTACTCACTATTCGGGTAATAAGAAGTGGTTTGTAATGATAACACTTTTTTTAGCTACGACTACTATATTTTTAACAGGTGCCAGATCGGGACTTATAAACCTTTTTATAGTATTTGTCGTTTATGTTTTTTATCATCTAAAAACATTATCATTTAAAAAAGAAGCTTTTATAAAAGTATCAGCATTACTGATTCCGCTAATCATTTCAATACTTGTCTCTAATTTAGTTCTTAAAAACACCAATAATATCGATCAACGCTATAGTTCTGTTGAAGGAAGGATGGAACAACTTAGTACTAGTGATTCTTCAATTAAAAGGAGACTTGTGATGTGGGATATTGCTCTTGATTTATGTAAAAAAAATCCTGTTTTGGGTATTGGTTTGGGTAATTATCGCGTTGAATCAATTGCTTATGAAAAAACTACATCTGAAGATAATACCATTGCTTTACATGCTCACAATGATTTTTTAGAAATCCTTTCTGAAACAGGTGTAGTTAATGGTCTTATTTATTTTTCTCTTTTTGTTTCGATTTTTTTCATTAACCTGATAAGGGTAATAAAATCTAAAGATGAAAATGCTAGAACAATTGCTTTAATTACTTTACTGCTGGTTATGGTCTATGGAATAGATTCTATGTTTAATTTTCCTATGTACAGGCCTACAATGCAGATATTTTTAAGTTTACTGTTTGCATTGACTATAGTAAACAAAGTTTTTGAAATCAATGTACAGTCAATTAAAAATGTGTTTTCGCCCTCATCTATAATCATTGCTCTTTCAGTAGTGACCTGCGTAGCCTCTTATACACTTTTTAAAGCCTCTAATCTCGAATTCCTTATCAAAACAGATGACATTAATTCTAAATCGAGCGGCTTTTTAAACGGAGATGAAGTAATAAGGCGTTTACCTTTATTTCCGAATGTTTTTGGCTCTTCTGAGTCCTACTTCGAATATGCCGGAATTTACTATCTGAGAGAAAAAAGATATGATGATGCGATTAAATATTTAAATAAAGCTGATAAGATTAATCCTTACACAGGCAGGGTAGATTTTTACAAACACGTGATTTATGAGCAAACAGGTAATATTGACAGTGCATACAAATACGTGAAAAAAGCTTTTTACTGGAGGCCAAGAAATGCCAGCTTTTATAATAAATCAATAAGTGTTGCTGCACAAAAGAAAGATACTCTTGAAATTCTTAAGGAACATAAATTGTTTTCAAAATACACTAATTCGCCTGCTGAATGGAAGCATACCGCGACAATATTGCAGAATTTAGGGTATAATCGAAAAAACCTGATGACTTTTATAAATGAAGGCGAGAAAAAAATACCTAATGATACGGTTCTGAAACGTCAGAAAATTGATTTTATGGTTACAGATTATATAATCGAAGGCCAAAATTTTGCAAATGCCGGTAAGCCGCAACAATCATTGCAGTCATATGAAAAGGCTTTGAAAATCGATCCGGGAAATATATATGCCCTTCAGAATATTGGTTTCCATTATTTTAATACGGGACAAAATACTAAAGCCATAGATTATTTTAAGAGTGCATTAAAAAAACCAGGGCTGAATGATGGCCATACAGAATATTATATTGCCCTGAGCTATTTGAAAATAAACGATTTAAATAAAGCTTGCGAGTATTTTAAATTATCGAAAGAGAAAAATTACCCACAAGCTACTAATGATATCGACAAAATTTGCAGATAGGCATTTTTAATTAATGGCAGATGTATATTTTCTATTGAATTTTTTAAAGAATAATTTTAGGATATGTATATTTACTAAACATAGATCTTTCCAATTTAAACATTTATAATATAATGAGCTATTATCAGATAAAGAGCTTAGAACAGTATTTCAAGCATTATAATAAATCTATACGCGAACCAAGAAAGTTTTGGGACAAGATAGCCGATGAAAATTTTACATGGTACCAAAAGTGGGATAAAGTTGTAGAATTTGATATGCAGGAGGCCGATGTAAAATGGTTTGTTAATGCAAAAGTTAATATTACGAAAAACTGTATTGACAGGCATTTAGCAAAAAGGGGAGGAAAGACAGCTATAATTTTTGAACCCAATAATCCAAATGAAGAAGCAACGCATATTACTTATAATGAGTTATATGATCGTGTTTCGAGGATGGCAAATGTATTACGCGAGCAGGGAATAAAAAAAGGCGACAGAGTTTGCATTTATCTCCCTATGATTCCTGAACTTGCAATATCAGTTCTTGCCTGTGCAAGGATTGGTGCCGTGCATTCGGTAGTGTTTGCCGGATTTTCTGCTTCAGCTGTTACCAACAGAATTAATGATTCAGCTTGTAAAATGGTAATCACATCAGACGGTGGCTATCGCGGAAGCAAAACGATTGAACTTAAAAGTATCGTTGACGAAGCTCTTCAAAAATGTCCTTGTGTAGAACAGGTTTTGGTTGTAAAGCGAACTAACTCTGCTATTACTATGCAGGAAGGCCGAGATAAATGGCTTCAGCCGTTATTAGATCAGGCTATTCCAAATAATGTAGCTGAAATAATGGATGCAGAAGATCCATTATTCATACTTTATACTTCGGGGTCAACCGGTAAACCTAAAGGTATGTTGCATACTACTGCCGGTTACATGGTTCATACAGCCTACACATTTAAAAATATTTTTGCTTACGAAGAAAACGATGTGTACTGGTGTACAGCTGATATTGGCTGGATTACGGGACACTCTTATATATTATATGGTCCGTTATTAAATGGTGCTACAACAGTAATTTTTGAAGGAATACCATCATATCCTGATTTCGGCCGCTTTTGGGAAGTGATTGATAAACATAAAGTTACTCAGTTTTATACTGCACCAACAGCTATACGTTCTTTAGCTAAAGAAAATTGGGAGTGGGTAAATAAACATGATTTAAGTACTCTAAAAGTTATTGGATCTGTTGGAGAGCCTATAAATGAGGAAGCCTGGCACTGGTATAATGACCATGTTGGTAAAAAGAAATCTCCAATTGTCGATACCTGGTGGCAAACTGAAACGGGAAGTATCATGATATCTCCAATTCCGTTTGTTACTCCTACAAAACCTACATATGCTACCTTACCATTGCCGGGTATTCAGCCGGTGCTTATGGATGAGCTTAGAAATGAGATCGAAGGCAATCAGGTTGTAGGTAGTTTATGTATCAAGTTTCCATGGCCCGGAATGGCAAGAACAATATGGGGCGATCACCAGCGTTTTAAAGAAACTTATTTCTCAACTTTCCCGGGTAAATATTTCACCGGAGATGGGGCTTTAAGAGATGAAGTAGGTTACTACAGAATAACCGGCAGGGTAGATGATGTAGTAATTGTTTCCGGACATAATCTGGGTACAGCGCCAATTGAAGATGCGATCAATGAGCATCCTGCTGTGGCTGAGTCTGCAATTGTAGGTTTCCCTCATGATGTAAAAGGGAATGCTCTTTATGGCTTTATTATTCTGAAAGAATCAGGTGCAGGCCGTGACAGGGAAAATCTTAGCAAGGAGATTAATGAACATATATCAAGCCACATTGGTCCAATTGCAAAACTTGACAAAATACAATTTGTTTCAGGTTTGCCAAAGACCCGTTCTGGAAAAATCATGAGAAGAATTCTCAGAAAAATAGCTGAAGGTGATTTTTCTAATTTTGGGGATATATCGACTTTGCTTAATCCTGAAATCGTTGATGAAATTAAACAGGGGAAATTATAATAATAGGCAGCCGAAAGGCTGCTTTTTTATTGTCAGAAAAGTTGTAGATTGCTTGTAACTATTAGAATAACTATGAAAACTTTTTTTAAAGAAATTCTGGACTACACTCATATATTCAATAATAAAGTTATTGAAGAATTGCAGTCAAACCCA
>QFQM01000275.1 GCA_003243255.1 Flavobacterium psychrophilum
TAGTCGAGGGTTTAATCTTTGAATATCAACATGGCAAAAATGCATTTCTGACAATATATCAGAAACCCAACGCATTCGTTTGACATACATATTTGGAGATGGTTCAGTAAGAATTACCTGGGTGATTTTATACCAGAAGTTGTCAATATCTCTGGAAAAGGGCACAAGACCTGGACCATCAAAACTAAAATTTGGTAGTCTTGTAACTAAAGTCCTAGTTAAAGCTGCAAGATGCATCCACCATGGGGCCAGAATGCAAATTTCTTTCTGCTCAATTCCTAGTTGATTAACATTATATTCAATATACTTGCTTATGTGATCAACTAAATTATCCTTATAAACTTTTTGATTATACGTTACAACACTTTGGTAATTCTTAAACTTACTTTCCGAAGTTGTTTTGCTAGCTAATACATTGAAATTGATATAAAAATCTATTATTCTCTTTGAGCTTCTATAATTCTTATCTAAAGTCATATATGAAAATCGAGAATTAGTTATTTTCTCCAGCTCAGCTTGCGAGATTGCATACCCTCCTAATGAACCGTAAATGGCTTGGTTTGGATCTCCAACTACAAAAGCATTAATTTTACCTTCGCTAGATTGAATTATTTTGGAAACTATAGCGTATTGAATTTCTTTAGTATCCTGAAACTCATCTATGAAAATGTAGGAAAAAATACCACTTAATATTTTCGATATGGCATCTTTACTTATCAATTGGTATGAGAAGTATAGCATTTGCTCAAAATCAATTTGGTTATTTTTCCTTAATTGAATGTGGTATTCGTCAAGGATATTCTTGATTGCTCCATGCTTTTTGAGATAACCAGATAACTTTAAGCCTTTAGATGTGTAGTAATGATTGCAGTCATAATAATTAACTTTTTCAGTTTTGTAATTTGAACAAATTGTTGTAATTAACTCTTCAGAGTCATAGGTGTTCAGTATTTTAAAACCGTCCCTAAGATTTTCATGATAAATAGAGTAAGGTTTTAGCAGCCATTCATAGCAAAATGAATGGATTGTTCCAATCCATAAACGTGATGTATCTACTCCTAATAACTCAATTCGCTCTTTAATTTCATCAGCAGCTTTATGGGTATAAGTGATCGCTAGTACATACTTTTTATCATCATTAAGCTTTGATAGCTCTAAAGCTATTTTATAAGTCAATGTTCTCGTTTTACCACTTCCCGGACATGCAATCAATAATACACTACCATGCGCATTGATTGCATCTTCTTGATCTTTATTTATTTCTTCCTTTTCCCATACAAACATTTATAATCTCCCCAAAATGTCATTATTTTCGATGGGTAGATCTTTTATCATTTCAACTTTCAGAGCATCAATATCATCTTTTGATAAATCAAATAAATTCCACTTAGGGCTGAAAACACTTAGCCCATCCTCATATGCTTTTATATAGTTAATCCAACTATTTTTTAAGCCTAAATCTTTAGCTTCATTAAGCTTACTTATCTGTAGTTGTGCATAAGCCACATGTTTAATAACAGAATTGTAACGATGTTCTAAAATTTTATATTTAAGCTGTCTATTAAAATCACCGTGAGCAAATTGGATCGCATTTAATATATAATCTGGGATAGCTGTTTTGAAATCTATCACTTTCCCCAGTGTAAGTGCGAACCATCCTTTACCCTGATAATTAGCCATGGCCAAAGCTCTGACTCCTGATATTTTTATATCTCCAGAATTTAATTCATTTATGGAGTTGGTAATTGTTGCTTCTTGTTTGTAGATATCTCTAACGATGTTTTTTAAATAATTGTTATTACCTGATTTTATGAAGTCCACTTCAAATGTATGGTCTGCGAAAAATACCTCAACCCAATTATTGTTATTACAAAAATCTTGCAGCCTTTTTTTTCTTTCCGCTCCAGACTTTTGAGATGCAGCTGCCTTTTTCTTAGCCTTTATTTCAACATCATCATTATCGGCATCTTCAGGAATAGTAATATCAAAAAATGCCTCATCGAGGTCAGTTATTATACTGCACTTCTTTTTAATCCGTTCATCGCTAAATAACAATGCTACATTCTCAAACCCAGTGCTTCTTATATTTATTAGGCTTATCCCAATCTCATCTAAACTTAACCCCGTGACCTTCTTGATTAATGTTGGGATCAATAACTCTTCTGCATCACCTTCAACTAAAACAACACTACGAGCAAATAATAAGTTACTTCTTATTGCATCCAAATATCGTTGGATAAATTCACACTGTTCATCAGCCAACCCTGTTGAAGGTTGAAAAACTTCGCAGTTACCGCTAACGAAGCCAATTATATTCATGTTTTTTATGTTGCTAATTTCAGAGATGTTAGATGAGTGTGTTGAGTATATTATTTGAGTATTGTCATACTTTATGTTTTCGAATAATGATTTTTGAATATGTGTATGAATATGTGCTTCTGGCTCTTCTATTAATAGAAAGTTCGCTATTGATTGATTCGCGTGCTGGTACTTAAACTCTAATAATTTTAATGTAAGATATAGTAAGTTGGCTCCTCCAAGACTCATTTCATGTATCGCCCCTTCATAGCCATCAACAGATTCTGCAACAAAGAGTTTTAGTGACTGAAATAGTTCGTCAGACTCATCACTTAAACTTGATTTAATCGACATCCCCTTTGGCGAATAGGTATCACCAACAGCATCTTTGATAGTCGTCGCAATATCACTACTTACAGTACATATATCTGGAAATTTCTCTATTTCAGAATTTAAATTTCTCACCAGGTCAGCAATCGGTTTAAATTCAGTTGAGCTTATTTCACCGGATTTTCGTTTTAGAAGGGTTAGTAAAGGATTGGTTTTATTATTATGAAAGTCAGATACCACATCCCTAAGAGCTTTAATGAAAGTTAAAGAAACTTCATTTGGGATATTAAGTATATTGGGTAATTTAACTCCAAGTTCAGGATGGTTTAGAATTTTAGGAAATGAAGCACCATCAAAATCACCTACTATTTTTTTATAATTGGAACTATCGCTTAGATCAAGGGCACCTTTGCCAACTAGAATAGTTTCATAATCATCAATTGTTATGTTATTAAGTACTTCGTTAAGAGCATTTATATCACCAGGATTTATTTTTGACAAATCCTGCCTAATAAAAGATTTGGGCCTGAAGATTAAACTATATGTTGCCCTACTAACAATTTCATCTTCAGCATTACCAATACCATGAAGAAATAAGGATTGACTAGTTTCATCTGCGGCTATATCGTCAAATTCGACACTGATTATTATCCAATGTCCCCGCCAGTTTCCTATCGAACGATTGAAATCCCCTTCATTTAATTTCAGAGAATACCTTGGCATTGAGCTATCAAGTAATAACCTTATCGCTCTAAATAAATTTGTTTTCCCAGAAGCATTCTCACCAATAATCGTGTTTATGCCTTTATCAAAGTAAAAATTAGCTTTTTTGAAATTTCGATAGTTTACCAAAGTGAGTTTTTTTATAAACATATGATTTTAATCCATTTTTTTGTTAGTGCCTGTGTTTCATTGCATTGATAAAATAACGTAATCCATCACAAAAAAATTCTCTTAGACTAGAGTAAAGAAAGAGCTGTACTACTCTCGGAACGAGTGTGTGGCTCTAACTGGTACCCCTGCCTTTCAAGGACACCGGTTCGGACATTCCTGTTACAATCAGTTACGCTGCAGTTCTACCATAGCATTTGTCTGAAAAATATCTATCTCCAGCAAATAAAGTGCCGCACATCCAATCATTTTTCGTCATCTTTGGGACTTCCATGGTGAGTAGGTGAATTACCATCACGTTGTTTGCTTCCGCAGTGGCGTCACGTTATAGGCCTCCTCTCTTTCTAAAGAAACAAGCAGGCCAGCCCACAATTCCAACGCTTGTTTCCTCTCATCGAAATACTGATAGCGGTTATAAATCCCTTCCACGCCTTTGATTCTGTGATTCAGGCAGCGCTCTGCAACGACCGGATCAATCCCTAATGCCGCCAGATGCGATCGCGCGGTACGTCGAAAATCATGAATAGTAAAATTCGGTATATCGGGGAGATTACCCTTCACCTTGCTCAATGCGACAGGGAGTGTACTTTCCTGAATGTGAGGAATCATCCGGTGCTGCATCTTTCTTGCTGGAAGCACCCACTGGCTATTGCAGGACATTTGATGCAGTTCCTTCAGCCATTCAAGAGCTATTGCCGGGATAGGTATATCAATCGCATCGCCATTCTTAACCCGCTCTGCGGGTAAACGCCAAACTGCTTCATTAAAATCGAACTCTTCCCAACGTGCACCGCAAAGCTCCATCTTGCGGCAGCAGAACACCAGCAGAAGTTTCATTGTCAGTTCGTTCTGACGTGAGAAACCTTTTGTCATTGGCATTGCCTGTAAGAATCGCGCAAGCTCTTCTTGGCTTAGCCAGCGTTCCCTGCTTTTTTCCTGCCCACCTGCATCATCAATTTCAAACGCGCCGGTAGGGTTTGTGTCCAGCATATGGCGTCTTATACCGTAATCGAAGATACGGCGAGTCCATCGGAGCACATCATTAGCGACTGTAGGTGCACCACGCTGAACTATTTTTTGTAGCATGTCATCAATATCTCTGGGTTTAACCTCTTCAATTCTGAGGCGACCGATTGCCGGATTAATGTCCTTATCAATACGACGACGCAGGATGTCTGGATGCTTCCACCGATTGAGAATCTGGCGTTCAAAGTATTCAGCTGCAAGTTCTGAAACACGTAGTGCGTGCTTTTCATCCTCCATCTTCCTCAGCGCTTCAGCTTTACGTTCTTGCTTTTCCCCCGCAACGTCATAGCCCAATGCAACCCGTGCTGACTGTTCTTTAGCTTTTGCTCGTGCTTTAGCGAGTGACAACTCGGTGTACGTGCCTATGACCAGCGATCGCTGTTTGCCCGCAAAACGATAACGCAAACGCCAAAAGGGTACTGAGTAATTTTCTGGGAAGCACAAATACAGCCCACCCCCATCAGAGCGACCAGCAAAATGCTCACCCGATTTTATCCATGCTCTGATTTGTAAGTCTGTCAGTTTTGCCATGCTTATCTTGTCTCATTGCTGTGTACATAAACTGCGTGTCATAAATGCCAGTATGTACACGTCTATGTACATACGAAACACGCGCTCTAGTGATACATCATGAGACTATATAAAACAAAAAAGACCATGATTTACAATGGTCTTTTTATCCTGACGAGACTTAGTGAGACAACGCGAGATCGCGTGAAACGTTACTCGATATTCTGAATCTGCTCGCGCATTTGCTCGATCAATACCTTCAGTTCAATTGCGGAGTTAGTCACTTCGGCATTGATAGACTTCGATGCCA
>QFQM01000276.1 GCA_003243255.1 Flavobacterium psychrophilum
GTGGCATAACAATCGATAAAAATTCCTTTATTGCTCATGGCAGCCTCCTTTAAAACCGAATCCCAGGTAGTCGCAATCGACCAATTAACAGTATTCGAATCTACCGTTAAACCCAACACCACGCTTTTCTGTATACTTTGAGCATCTCCCTTAAGAGGAATAATATAACTCGTAACTATAAAAAAAAATACACTGGGAAATAGACGACTTATCATCGGGTATCATTTAATTTGTTCATGTATATAGAGAAGTAATTAAATACCCGTATCGGGGTATCAACCACAACTATTATCAATAGATAAAAACCCGGGGATTAGCCGGGTTATAGTGTAATGTGGGTATGCATGATCGGTTTTTCATGCTTTACTTTAGTAACCTGTATTTTGAGTTAACTTTCCGTTCTTTAAAATTTCATCCTGAGGGATAGGAAACAAAGTCTTATAAGTTTTCCACTCACCACCCTTTCTTTTTGCGACTTCTGGCATAATTGAATCTGCTAAACCCAAACGCTTTATATCAAACCACCTATGTCCCCATTCAGAAAACAATTCAACACGCCTTTCCCGGATTAACTTCTCCATAAACACAGCACTGGAGATTGATTGATCAAGATCAGGAAGTGGATTCGGAAGATCAGGCGTCGTCTGCGCCCTTGCTCTTTTTCGGAGTTCGTTCAGATCCTGTGCTGCTCCCGGAATATTATTCAGGCGCGCCCTTGCTTCAGCCCTTATCAAATATTGTTCACCAAGCCTGAAAATCACTAAATATTCCTTTAAGCTTGAGATCGAATTAACAGAATTATCTTGCAAGCCAATTTTATATTTGCCAGGATAGTGATAAATCTTTGATTGTACAGAAACACTATCTATCCATTTTTGGCGCCTTAAGTCTCCGGGTTCGAAACCTTTCAAAAGGTCATCACTTAAATAAAAGGCATTCGTCCTGTTAGGGCCGCTTGACGGAAGAGTAAACAATCTGCCATCTTGAGTATTATAATTAAGCGAGGTCGGCTGCAGCTGCCAAATAGCCTCAGGATTATTCTTTAGAAATACTCTATTTAAAGATTGAAGGGAGAACCTTTTATTATCTGCAATAACTAGGCTGGCATACTCCTCAGCCTTATCCCATTTCTGGTTATATAAATAGACCCTAGCCAACAATGCTCTGGCTACGGCTTTTGTGGGCCTGACTCTTTCAGTAGTCACGCCACCCAAAGTGCCATCCAAATAATCTTCATGTAGAATCAATTCTGCCTCTGTTACATCTTTTACAATTTGCCCATAAATAACTTCAACAGACGCCCTCGACAATGTTTGGCTCAAGTCATAGGAAGTAGATAATACAAGTGGAACATCACCATATAGATTAATAAGATAGAAATAAAATAGTCCACGCATTAACTTGGCTTCACCAAGAAGCTGGTCTCTTACTGCGATAGGCAAACTTTTAGTTTTTGTCAATCCCTCTATAGCAGCATTACAGGTATAAATATAACTGTAAGCACTTCTCCAAACCTCATACCCTGTAGATTGAATAGCCGACAGATTATTTCGATAATACGCTAATTGCCGGACGTTTGTTACCGTATTCCACATCATAAAATCATCAGCATAAGCCCCCGCAACCCAAGACGATATATGAGAAAAAGCAATCGTATTAGGCGCTTCACTGCTTATTTTTGAATAAATACTATTTAAAACTGCAATTGCGGTTGCACTACTGGCATATGCATTTTGATTTGTAACACTTGTTGCCGGAGAAGCAACATCAACAAACTTTTTGCATTGAGGACAACAAAGTAGGCAGATAGAGATAATTAATAAATGTATGATTTGCTTAATTCGGAAGTTCATATTCAGGAATTTAATCATTAAATCATAAAACTACTTGTAGACCAACTGTGACTATTCTTAAGGGAGGAAGACCTATGGCTCCCGTTTCTGGATCAAGTCCATCAAACCCACTAATTGTAACTAAATTTTGTGCATTTGCGTAAAGTCGCACAGTGCTAAGTTTTATTCTCTTCGTAAATGCTTCTGACAAACGGTAACTTATAGACACATTCTTTAACCGTACAAAGGATGCATCAGAAAAAGATTTGTCACTATCCTTCATTAAGTAATACTCATTGGCATTAGAAGCTGTAGAAGTAAAATACTGTACTGGCCGGCCATCCCCAGGCGACTGCCATCTGTTTAGCACTGATGAAGGTTGATTGACAAAAGCAAAACCAGGATACGGAGCTCCGCCAAAGTAGTTGGGAGCAATTTTCTTGGTGAACTGAATGAAACAGGAAACCTCGAAATTTAAGAAAGTAAAATTATTGGCCATCCCACCATACCATTCCGGCGATTGATCAATAAGGGAAGTTCTATCACTCGCAACAGGTGCAAAAGTTGGGTCTCCCTTACTATCCAAAACCTGGTATTTACCAGTAGTAGCATCGATCCCTGCATACCTATACCTCTTTAAAATAGATATAGGCTGCCCTATTACTAATAAATTAGCATACGAACTATTAGCTAAGTTCTGAAACTCAATAAGCTTGTTCTCAGGTATCGTCAAGTTGAGGTCAGTACTCCAGGAAAAAGACTTGGTCCTTATATTGACAAGGTTGGCAGAAAATTGCCACTCTTTATTTTGCACCAAAGCAGGAAAATTCATGGCAACAACATTAAAGCCACTGTAATACGGAAGAAGATAGGACAACAACTGATTAGAAGACCTGTTTACTATATAATTTACCGATACACCAAAACGCTCATTAAGAAAAGCCAGATCAAGCCCTGCCATTAATTTCTTGGTAACCTCCCATTGCAACATAGGATTGGAGTGCCCTGTCGGATTAAGACTTGACCCGCTTTGATAAGGAATACCGTAAGAAGTCGAATTATATAAACTAAGATATCGATAGTTGCCAAATTGATCGTTTCCTGAGGTTCCGTAACTAAATCTCATCTTGCCATACTTCAAAATGGAAAAATGGTCTTTCATCCATCTGTTTTCGGTGAAGATCCAGCCCGCACCAACAGACCAGAAATTATGTAACTTATTCTCCTCCCCAAATCTGGAGCTCCCATCCCTCCGGCCAGATACATTTAGAATATAAGCATTCTTATAAATAAGGTTCACCCGTCCGAATAAGGCATTATACCGGTAAAGAGATTGCTCAGAGAAGTTGGTTTTAAGAGTCGTTGCAGACCTCAAGTCCCTCAACAGGTCATCACTTGCATATCCTGTACCTTCAAGCACATATCCATTACTTTTTGCATGTTGCCAGGTGCCACCTAATACCGCATCTACCTTTATTTGATTGAAGTCCTGGTTGTAAACAAGTTGAGGCTCTATAGACCATGAGTTGGTTTTATTGAACGAATAAGTCGCCACTCGTCCAAAATTTATCCTGTATTCCGGCTGAAGAGCATCCGGAGGCCATCCAGAAAACTCGTCAGTTTCCATTTTATTAAATCCGAAATTACTTTTTAAGACAAGCCCGGAAAGCAACCGGTAACTTAAACTTCCACTCGCAATAAGATTAGAGGTTAGGTTTTCGTACCCCCGCACCGCATCTATCAATGGATTTTCCCAAGTAGACACACCAGCTTCAGTTGGTTCCCAATTCAAAGTCCCATCTTCATTGTACAACTTAGGAGCAGTAGGAGCTAAAACAACAGCTTTCGATGCCAGATCAGAAGCAGGCAGCGTATTCTTATCAGACATATAATTAGCAACAATACCAAATCGAAACCTGTCGTTATTTGAAGTCCCATTCAGGCTTAGATGAACAGCCCCTCTTTTGTCATCAAACTTTCCGGGAAATACCGATGTTTGCCGTTGAAAAGTTCCACTGATCAAGTATTGCAGAGCTTTAGTCCCTCCGGATACACCTCCAGTCAAATGTAAGAATTGAGAAGTATTACCGATAAGCTCTTTTTGCCAATTAGTATAACGCGTAGTATCCCAGAAACCGTTAATATCATAATCCTCTTCAGCCACGCCGGAGTTATCATTATTGATCCCCTCTCTTCTTACCCGTAGATATTCCTTCGTATCTAAAAGATCAAGCGTGTTCACAACTCTTCCCCATCCTTGCTGAACATTAATATCAACTTTATTTTGCCCGATTTTACCACGCTTGGTTGTAATGAGGATAGCACCATTGGCAGCACGCGAACCGTAAATAGCAGTGGCATCGGCATCCTTCAAAATATCAATACTCTCGATATCTGATGGATTGATATAGAACAAGGGACTCCCACTCCCTCCGGTAGCACTTTGTCCTCCCAGGAAATTCCCAAATCCCCGGCCAACAGTTGAGATCATTTCAGAATTAAAAGGCACCCCATCTACAACATAAAACGGGTTGTTTCCACTGCTGATACTATTCAATCCCTGTATCGAAATATTTATCCCTCCACCAGGCAGGCCATTCAACTGATTTATATAAAGGCCGGGTACCCGCCCTTGTAAAGCAAGTAACGGGTTATCTATGGGCTGCTTTGCTATATCTGACGCCTTTACAGAAGTTACGTTTCCCGTATTAAAACGTTGCGAGGTCGTTCCATAAGCAATAACCTGAACTTCATCCAGCTTGCCCGTTTTCCCTTTCACTTGCACAAACAACTCTTTTTCTCCGGATACTACTCGTTCTTCAGGAAGAATATTTACCGCAGTCAATACCACAACAACTCCACGATCTACTTTTATTTTAGCAACACCATCACCATTTGTAGCGCCAACTATTCTCTCCCCTTTCACTTGCACCGTCACTCCCGCCACCGGTTCCCCTTCCTCATTCGTCACCCTCACAATAACCTCTATAGGATCATCCTTGCCCAACATACCGGCACTTTGCTCATTAAACCGCTTTTCCTTCTTCTCCCTCCTCGCCAAAATGATCGTCCTCCCTTTTATAATAAAATCAATATCCAGTTCCTTCAGAACGCTCTTAAGCACCTCCTGAATATTATCCGACTTTATGTTCGCCGTAACGGGAGCCGCCTTATCTACAGTCGAGTTCAATAAAAAAACATAATTACTCTGCTTCTCTATCGTAGAACAAACCGCTTCCAGCGGTTGATTCTTTACATCGATAGAAAACTGTTGACCATAAATATTCCCCCGCGCGGTTAAAAACCCGGTTAGTAATAGTAAAAATGTAAGCTTCATAACATTTACTATTTGGTGAAAAGCAGTTGTTCGCCGGCGCCTCTCATTGTGGTCAATAAGAAGCCCCTTGCCAGATGCAAAATGTTGCATAGCTTTGGTTTGTTAAGATTTGTAATACGTTTCCTGTGTTACATGTCAACCACAAACCACTGTTGGCGGCCACCAACAGTGGTTCTTTT
>QFQM01000277.1 GCA_003243255.1 Flavobacterium psychrophilum
AACTTTGGCCTGCATTTGACCTGGTGGGATTCGATCATGAAAACCAGCAGCAAAAGGAATCGCGAAACCTTAATATAACCAGGACTATGTCACTAATAACGTTGATAGGAGTTGTTGCCAGTATGCTTACCGCATTATCATTGATTCCCCAACTAATAAAACTACTTAGAGAGAAAAAATCAGAAGACATCTCTGTCACTATGCTTCTGGTACTACTCAGCGGGCTGGGCCTTTGGGTTTATTACGGAACCCTGAAGGAAGACTTCATCATCATTATTTCCAATTCAGTAGCCTTCCTTATCAATTCGGTTACACTCTTTTTTTGTATCCGTTATAAAAAAGAGCAAAATCAATCCTAGGGTAATGTGGCACATGATTTTTTCTGTCCAGCGGTAATCAGAGCGTAGTATCTTTTAAGTAACACCTATGCTTAATAAAACCAGCATTCAACAAAACAAACTATTATGAAAGGTTCTGCAACACCATTTGTTCATCAAAGCGTATCCTATCCAAAACCTCCTTTTCCAGAACAGTCTCAGCCCATTCCTGGCTATGAAAAAAACTTGAATCCCAAAGCAGATCATGGTGAGGATTCCTACAAGGGGTCTGGAAAGCTGACGGGAAAGACCGCTATCATCACAGGAGGAGACTCTGGGATTGGCCGTGCGGTGGCTATTGCCTTTGCCCGTGAAGGCGCTGATATTGTCATCTCGTATTTAAACGAACATGATGATGCAGAGGATACCGCTGAACTTATCCGACAGGCAGGAAAAGAAGTGCTTCTGGTGGCGGGTGACATCAGTGATGAAATGCATTGCATCAACATGATCACAATGACAGTCGCCAGATTTGGTACAATTGACATCCTGGTCAACAACGCTGCCTTTCAAATGGAGCGAGAGTCGTTACAGGAGATAACTACCGAAGAATGGGATAGAACCTTTAAAGTCAATATCTACCCATTATTCTATTTATGCAAAGCAGCCGAGAAGCATCTGATGTCGGGAAGCGCTGTAATTAATACCACTTCTGTCAACGCCTACAAAGCACCTGCTAAACTAATTCCTTATTCGGCCAGCAAGGCCGCCATTCAAAATTTTACGGTGAGCCTTGCTCAATTATGGGCCGAAAAGGGAATACGGGTAAACTGTGTAGCACCAGGACCTATCTGGACTCCATTGATTACTTCCACGATGGGTGAAGAACATATCAAATCATTTGGTGAAAGCGTTCCGATGAAACGACCGGGGCAACCTGCAGAGTTAGCAGCCGCATTTGTTTTGCTTGCAAGTAATGACTCCAGCTATATGACTGCATCCACCGTTCAGGTTACCGGTGGATACCCTACCATATAACGGACAAATAATGAATGACCAGAAAACCGAATAACACTTCCCTCTAACCTTTTGGGGCAGGAACTGAAATTAAAGTAGAACCGGTTCGAAATGATCGCTGAAATTGAATAACAGAGCGTAACATTTAAACGGTGGGCTAAATTAATGGTGAACAATTCACCCATAAAATAGCGAAGCCTGGAAACGAAGTTGAGCATAAGCTTACTCAACTGTTTAGGTTATTGCTTTACCCTAGGTGATTATCATTTCAGAACCACTCAACTGCCGCCAATTGACGCTCAGTGCTTGATGACGTAAGATTCGACAGCAAGACCAACCCCTTCCAGAGTTTCTGGATGGCGGGGTATGAATGTTCGGAAAAAATCAACGCATTCGGTCATCGGGTAGAGCTGCAAAGCACCACCGGACATCTACCTTGTATCCATGAAGATTACCAGCTTCTGTCTTTGTTTAATATGCGCAAGGTTCGCGAAGGCATACCTGAAGGGGTGCTCATTGTGACATCCACCAACGAGGTGAGCTTTCTTTCCTGGCTGGGTAAAAAACAGTTATCGTTGAATATCATTGAAGCCATAGCGCTTGTAAAAGAGGAACCCATAGCTGAATCCTATAGGAACAGGAAACCGTGAAGCGAGAATATCTTAACTCACCTTCGCAGAATCCTTCTATTCACCTACAATAGGCGAATATGACCGACCATCTTTTTTTTTATTTATTTCGATTAATATGTGGTAAGATTAGTAACAAAAGCACGATGGTTATGGAGCAGCGTATTCTATTGATCGATGATGAGGAAATATCTAATTTTCTGGCAAAGAAATTAATAGAGCGCGTCAGGGTAAATTGTCATGTGGATGTAGCCAATAACGGACAACAGGGACTGGATTTAATAAATGAAAGTAATGCACTGCACCAACCACTTCCTGACTTTATATTTCTTGATTTAAATATGCCGGTTCTGAACGGATTCGAGTTCATGGAGGCGTTCAATCAATTGGTTATACCATTAAAGAATAAGAATAAGATTAAGATCTTTATCATTTCCTCATCGATGGATCGGCTGGATTCAGAGAAGGCAAAGCAACTCGGTGCAGCAGGATTTATCTCCAAACCGCTTACTATGCAACTCGTCAATTCTATATTAGGAGAATGAATTTAGAGACTCAATGCGATGAAAAGCTAACGCCTCTTTTATCAAAACATGCTCTTGCTTGCTCCTATGAGAAAAACTCCAACACCGGTTTACCTCAAAGAGTTAATCAGTCTTAACCTTATCCACATACAGTCTTTTATAAATTAGGATATCGAAAGCAGTGCCGGATTAATCACCTGCTCAAACGAAATCGATGAGTGAAATTCAGTTTGATTAAGGGAAATCTTCTTTCCTGTTGTATTTTTTTACAAGAGGTGAGTAATCGCAATTTTCGACAGGGTAGTAATTAGAGCGATTACCTGATACGAATTTTACTACACTGGGTCGAAATCTTAGAAAGGCGGTTCCTGTTTTTAATAACTTAACTAAAGGCGTCTCTCAGTCATCCTGCTTTTCCGGCCGTTCTACTATTTTGACGCATGTGAAAACCAAATAAGGAATACATTTTACGTTTAATCTCATATCCAATTTCAGCTTCTCTCTGAGTTGAAATCCGTTAAGCTTGGGCATATTGATATCGAATAATATCAGAAACGAAAATTGATGCGACCCATTGATAAAATCCAATGCATCTTGGCCATTAGAAAAACAACACCTTATTGGGATACTTCAGTCGGTCAAAAATTTCGGTCAAAAAAACCTGGTCGTCAACATCATCCTCGATGTTGATAACGGGACCGTTTTTATTTACCACGCTGCTTTTCTCGATCTGAATTTCTGGTGTTTCTTTTGACGTATTCATACTATCAGGAGTAAATAGATACTAACATGACTAAAACAGGGAATCTTCGGAAGCCGATGAGTTAATAGAGATAGGGAAGAATACCACTGACCTCCGTGAATAGGTATTTAATACAATTCGGCATTTGATGAGGGATCCATTGTAAACGTCTGGCTGGCAATAAAAGAATCATTTACAAAGTCCAGATTCAACATCCGCAGAAGCTGATCCCGAACGTTTTCATAGTTGGATGATTTTTTTAAATAAGCATTCGCACCCAACTCCTTCGCCTGCGTCTTTTGCAATGATGAGGTGCTGAGCATAACCACAGGTATACTCATCGTTGCCGGATCTTTGCAGATTTCCTGCAGAAATTCCATGCCATTCATGCGCGGCATATTGATATCGAGGAAGATCAGCCTGGGCAGATCTTTGGATTGCTTTATCAGGTCCACGGCTTCTTTGCCATTATTTGCAATCGTGTAAGGCGGAACCTCGTCCAGATCATTCATAATCGAAATGAAGGCTTCCTGATCTTCCCTGTCATCTTCTACAAAAAGAATACGCTGTAATGGCTTCATCGGTATCGGCTATTAGTGTTTAACCAAGTTCCTGATAATTGAAATCACGATGGTTATACTATTCCGGAAGAGAGTTACATTATTTACAGGTTGCCCCTAATAATCCAACGCTAACCTGCCATATCATACCAAAGAAAATGACCACATACACATGCTCACTGATCGCCGGAATATATATATCGATTACATGAATACTCAACACCGGTAAATAAAAGATGGATTTTAAATCAGTTGAACCAAAAATGTGCCCGAATGGGATGTGTCCCGAACTGGCACCTCGATGTTTAATATCCTTCTATCAGCCAAGATCAAATGAATGTCAGATTTAGCCAATGACGCGATCACTCATAAACGAATACCATGAAAACGCTGCTTCAATATGGCGTCTTCAATTAACCAAACTACTTTCCAACTCAGGCAGGTCAAAGGAAAAGCTCACTGATCTTCGTTGGGGAGTACTAGGAGTATAAATTTAATGATCCAGTGAGAGTTTTACTTAAAGCATTCGGTGATTTGCTAAAGACTTCTGCTGAAGGCTTTAAAACACATAAAGTAGCGAAGTTGAGTTCTTCGCTGGCTTTCCATACTATTTTTACGTTAGGGCCGATTCTTTTGATCGTTATGTTCATTTCAAAAACATTTTGGGCCTCCGAAGCTATTGAAGGAAAAATATATAGCCACATACGAGCAGAGGTCGGCGATGGTACGGCACTGCAGATACAGGACATTATAAAGAACGCCAGCATCACGGGGAATGGCTTTACGGTAATTATCAGTATTGTCCTTTTACTGCTATCGGCCACCAGCGCATTCAATGAAATTCAAGATTCCATCAATACGATATGGAACCTGGAAGTCAAGCCGGGAAAAGGTATAAAGGTGGTGGTACGGAAAAGGCTTTTATCCTTTGCGATGATGGGATTATTTTGTTCACTGCTCCTGATTTCCCTGGTCATTAATGTGTTGCTGAAAGGCATGATGACAAAAATCCAATCGAGGTTTCCTCAGGTAAGTGAGGTAGTTGTTTACAGCATTAACGCTGCAGTAATGCTATCTGTAGTTACTGTAATGTTTGCCATCATTTTCAAACTGCTCCCCGATGCGATGATCAGGTGGAAGGATGTGGCCATAGGTGCTTTGCTGACAGCGATGATGTTCATGGCGGGGAAGTATTGCATTACGTTGTTTATCATTAAAAGTGACTTCGATAGTTCGTATGACACAGCCGGTTCCCTGATTGTACTTCTGTTCTGGATCTATTTTTCATCCATCCTCTTGTATTCCGGTACGCTGTTCACGAAAGCCTATGCTGTAAAATATGGACACGAAATCCAGCCAAATGAGTTCGCGGTCACCATAAAAACGATGAAGGTACGGACACAGAAAAGTATCCATAAAAACGAGAAAGAAATTGAATTGGAAATGAGGGCGACCAAAACAAATACGGAATTGGATTAAATTCCTGCTCAA
>QFQM01000278.1 GCA_003243255.1 Flavobacterium psychrophilum
TCTTTATTTTCAGTTAACCTGGTATTTGTTTGATTATATCCATACAAAAAATGGGCAATACTCAAGGTGCACACAAAAATGGTAAGATTTTCCAGCTCTTCTTTTAAAAGCTGGGCTAGTCAACACTTCACAGTCCGTGTCAGCCAAAAGAGAATTCAAAATTGCTTTATAATCGCCGGTCTTTGTCATGAGTATCTCACTTCAGCTAACGCTTCCTGCGACATGCCATTGCTTTTACGTAGTGATGCTAAATGCGAATCTGTCTTCATTTTTTCGCTTACGAAATAGTGCAACATGCTCAAATTATCATTGTCAACTATGCGGGAAAGCTTGTAAGTTGGGCATATGGGATTTGGCTCTTGCCAAAGCTTTGGTGTCGCGCGGTGGGTTTGTGCGGCTATGGCAGGTGCCCCCATGCGTGGGCAGAACTGTAGCCGATGTGGCTATTGAGCGAGCTGCGTTTTACCGGTAAGATATGAGTTTTTTCGTGACGAAAATGTTCCGTTGGACAGCGGCCAGCAATGATCGCTTAGCGTGTGTTGCCACTCGTTGCCTTGAGTTTAAGTCTCGATTTGGACAACTTAACTATCAATGTGTTTTCGAGATTTGGATTTAATAAAGTAGTTGGTGATTAGAAACCAGGTGCTTCCGCCAATTACAAGAAGTAATGGTAGTAGACCCAACTCGCCTTCCACTGTCACCATAAATATGATTAAAATAATTCCAAGAGTGGTGATGATAGCGGAGATCATTTTGTTCATCTCCAATGTTTTGCTGATTTCTGTTTTCATATCGTGTATTTTTCAGTTACTAATTTCTACTTTTTAAAAGTACTTTGAAATACAAAGTTATCAAAAATTAATCACCGCACAAATTTCAATTCCTAATTTATGATACAGGTAGTTGGCAGGATTTGCTACCTCGGTTAAGCAGGAAGCCCGAACCAATGAGTGATAACGTTCGCATATAAAGCGTGCCGTCAAACCAAATTAATAATTAATCATCAAACTCTGCTGACATGATTTATATGCATTGTTAGCTGCAGTTGCCACTATTCACTTTTCTTATGTCGATCAAATAATTCTTTCTCGTCAATCTAAGGAAGAGAATAAACCAGCTACCCGATTGTCGCCAGTTACTATTTTTTAGGTGTTATCGTTGCTTTTGTTTTTCTACCCCAAGCAACAAATACAGCGAGTAGCGCCATAAAAATGTTAAATCCGATGTCTTTTGCTTCACCTCTTGAAATATGAAAGACACTTGCGACTATCATTAAAACGATAATTCCGTAAGCTGCGAAAATTGTCAGTTTAGGCTGAATTCGAAATAATGCCGGCAAGGTAATTCCAAGTCCGCCTAACAAGTCAACAATACCTGTAAGCAAAACAAGATTTGTGTTGCCTTTTACCCAGGGAAATGGCAACTCTTCGGGTTTAAATATTTTCATCAAACCTGCCCCAAAAAAAGTTACGGCCAAAAGTCCTTGTATTATCCAAAGGATAACGTTCATTGTTTTCGATGTTTTCTGTTCACGTGTCATATCATCTTTTTATTTGACGGCACAAATTTAATTACCTTGTATCTAAATGATATTACTTCCTGTTTGGAAAGCACTATCCAAATTGGAAGTATCGTAATGTTTTAAACTTATGTTGTCAAAAGGTGGTTGTCCGAAAACTATGTTATCAATAAAAGATGCTATTGAAGCTGTTGAAGGAAGATGGAAGTTGCTTATTTTATTTTCGTTGTCTGAAAGTCCCAAGCGTTTTAAGCAAATATCAAGAGAAGTTAATGGTATTACCGATAAAACTCTATCCAAAGAGTTGAAAAGCCTTGAAGAGAATAAACTCATCATTAGGGAAGTGTATAACACTTTTCCACCAACAGTTGAATATTCCATTACTCCACACGGTTTGTCGCTTGAAAAAGTGATTGATGAACTTCACTTTTGGGGTTTGGCTCATCGAAAAAAAGTCATAGGAAAGTAATGTAAAGTCGTCCGTTATTTCAGCTCGTTTAATGTTTGCCTGGTCTACGGGTTGCCACTAACGATTGGTTATTTGCAGTGGCTGGCTTTTGAAGACGTATTTTTCCACCGTGACCAAATGCAGTAGCGAAGATAACTTTTAACTTACACGTCACTCAGCCATTTCAAATAGCTTTTTGTTAGCGGGTGGCATTTTTTACCCGTCCAATTTCTTTGTGCCTCCACAATGCAAAAACGTTACAGTGTTTGGACATCGTCCGTCACTTTTAATTAGTCTCAATGTCTGTTAAATAAAAATAAATTGTATCGTTCTTGACTTTGAAATTCAAACTATTCATCTCAACCCTTCCTTTGTTGTCGTTGTCCGATTGCACTTTATAAATTATTTCGCTGTCGTCAAATTCAATTTTCATTTTTCCGGTCTTGTAATTTTCTTTTTCAATCTGAAAGTCCCAGTCTGGGCAAAAACCTGTTACATAATGAATTTCGAAATAGCCAGCAGAGTCCGTCTTGTACTCTCTTTTATCAAACTTAATTGTTGCGCTAGCTATGGGTCTTTCTGTCCGTGAGTCACAAACATAACCTTGATGATTCACGATACAGTCACAGGACGTCATTATGATTATTAAACTCAATATTGTCCCAAGTCTCAGCGTGTTAGTCATTGATCAAATTGTCAGTCCGAAAGTTAATTGTTTACACCCAACGGTCTGTGCCCATTGCTTACAACGTTCGCATATAAAAGCGTACCGGCAGACCAAATTAATAGTTAATCATCAAATTCTGCCGGCATGATTTATATGCATTGTTGAAGCTGGTTTTTACCCGACTCGTCAGTCAATGCTGCTCAAAATTGATAAAAAGAAATCTCCGATTCCCTCGAGAACACCTCCGAGTATCTCTCCAATGTCCAGCCACGACGCATCTAAGTCAATATCTGTTAAGTCAGCTACATGAATCGAGTCTGTCAACGAAATGCCCTCTAACATTTTAGACTTCATTGCTGTGTAATCACAGACCTCACCTGTCTCTTGATGATAGCTGTCAAAATCCGAATGTGATGAATAAGTACTCATTCCCCAGCAACTGAAGTCAAAATTGCTCCATTGACTTTTCTCGTGTGCTTTCTTTACTTCAGTTGGTTTATAATATTTCTTTTTCCCGTAGTCTTTAACCAAGATTTTCCTGAGGTCTGAAACATATTTTCTTTTGTCCGTTGGCGCTGGCGGACAAGCAAAGTTCAACTCATTCATTAATAATAAACTTAGTCGTCATTCAGGTAAAAATTACCTACAACATTTATGGATATGACGTTGCGAGCCTGGAGGGCAAATGAAGTAGGAACGACTGATTTGCCCGTCCTGCTCCGAAATTGTCCACCGTGACCGAACTACATTGTGAAACATAAACTTTAATTTAACACCACCTCCCGCATTGCATAAATATTTTGTTGGCAGTTGTTGCATCATACGAAACCCGTCTTTTGGGTAAGTGCTGTTATGTGCTGGCATTATTACCATTGTCGTTTATTAGCTATTTGATTTCACTACAAAGTCATACGAATGTTCGGTGAAATAAATTGGAGTTTTCGCCCAAGGATATCCCTCTTGTTTAGCTGTTAAATGTGCAGTTCTCATTAATTCCATATATCTCGCTATAATAATCTGTTCGCACCAATCTCTAGAGTCCTGTAAGTTATCGGTGTTGAGTTCTGTTGTCTCAAAAGCGGTCTGCAATTCTTCAAGTCCTTCAATTTGAAAAATCGTTTCAGTTTCAGTTTGACTGTCTGTTTCAAAATTACAGAGCCATTCCATATCTTCAAGGTCGAGTCCACCGTCCTGACTAAAAGCAAAACAGTCAATATACCATGCGTCTGTGTTAATGTCGAACTCATTCATTTCAAAGTAAAGTGATTTTATGT
The DNA here is from genome assembly GCA_003243255.1 of Flavobacterium psychrophilum. The sequence goes on from QFQM01000278.1 coordinate 3,909, forward strand.
CAAGTTTCTTTGAAGCAATTTTATAGAAGTTGTCAACCCATACTGCTAAACTCTCAGCTTGACCCGTCAGGGTTTTACCAATTATTGAATGAAAGGCAGTCGTAGGTAGTTTTTGAAGTTCAGTCTCACCAGTTGAAATAGCTTTTTTAAAGTCAAGTTTTTCAAGGTCTGGATTTATTTGTTCTGCAAAGTCAAAGTTCATAATTCTGTCTTTAATTGTTGTCGTTTTTTGTGGTGTCCGTTATGCTTGCACATAGCGTTTGTGCATATGACGTTGCCTGGTTAGGATCCAAAATGAATGACCGTAGGGAATGATTTTGGTGACCTGCTCCGTCACTGTCCGCCGTGACCGAACGTTATTTGAAACACAAACTACGAATTACTATGTCACCCCTCAATGGCACATACACTTTTGTTGTAGGCTGGCGGCATTACACGAATCTACATTAGTTGGACATCAATTTTTCGACCTTTTCTGTCAAGGTTAATCCACGAGTCTGCTCCATTGTCCGGAATGCAAGACTCAAGTCTGTCACCGGTCATTAGTTTGTCCAACGACTCCTTACCAAAGGTTAATGTCATGTCGTAAAGAAATTGTCCGCGTTGTCCCTCTTTTGTTTTCCCCTCGTCAATCCACACCTTCGTCACCAAGTTCTTCGTCTTGAGAATTTCTTTTGATGAATAGTCCGATTCGTTGTCAGGCAATAATACTCCGGCACACCAACACCGTCTCCAGTCGATGTCAGCGGATTTTGTCAACGCTTCAGAAATAGCGTACTCTAATCGTCCACAAAATTCTTCGTCAAACATTTTTCTTGGTTGTCACTTTGATTATGCCGCTTGCAAAGCGTGCTGGTACACCAAATTAATAATTAATCATCAAATTCTGCCGACACGCTTTATATGCATTGTTGCGGCCGTTTACTTACTCTCTCTCAGTCCTGATGAAGACGAGGAGTATTCATGGACGTGTCCGACATTTTCAAATTTTGTCCTTCTGAGAAAATGTCCCGTCCATGGATTTATAACCACAGCGTCAAAATGGTCAACTATCCTATTTGCACCTTGCTTCTCTCTGTTGATGAAATCTACAACCACTAGTTCATAGTCACCGACAAAATCATTTCCGGTCTTGCTTGTCATCGATTTAGTCCAGGACAGGTAAACATAGTGTTTTTTGTCACCTAACTTAAGTCCGTTTTGTTTAGCGACATCAATGGCCTTTGAATAATCGACACTAAACTTACAACCACTGTTGTATTGTTTAAATCCCAATGTCTCTTCGCCAGAGATAATCCTTCCTTTTCTGTTTAACTCAAACTCGATAGTTGAATATCTGTTTTTGCTGTCCAACTTAACGAAATACCG
>QFQM01000279.1 GCA_003243255.1 Flavobacterium psychrophilum
CCGATAACATATTTAATAAAAAAAGCCCACATTATGTGGGCTTTTTCATTGTTGGTTGGTTGGTCTTGTGCTAAAAAAATGAACTAACCCTCATTAATTATGAACCAGGAATTATTAATAACATCTAAGGGTAGTTAAACTATTAATCCTGTTCAGATAGATTGAGAAGGCAAATATAGTATAAGTCACTCAATAGTGACTTATTTATTATTACTTTTATTCAAAATTTTTTGCATGGAAGACAGAACGGAGAATACCCATGTGAGGGATAAAGAAAAAAGCAAACAAAAATTCCTTAATGCAGTGGGAAAACTGCTTAGGACAAAAGGCTTTTCTGCCCTTAAAGTAAATGATATTGCTGCTGTGGCGGGGCTTGATAAAAAGCTCATCTACAAGTATTTTGGCGGCAGGGACCAGCTCGTAGATCAATATCTGGTTTCGATTGATTTTTGGAGCAATGTAAGGGAGGACGATGCCCCGCCTGTAATTACTGACGGCGGGCAGGAGTTTACAAAACAGATGATATTGCAACAGTATGATTATGTTGCCTCAAATAAAGAGTTTCAGAAAATACTTTTATGGGGATTATCTGAAAAAAGAAAATCGCTGCAAAATCTGGCCGACGAACGGGAGATAGCCGGTGAAGTGTTGCTTAAAAATATAACCGATCCATTTTTTGGAAATAAAGCAGAGAATTTCAGGGCATCGATGGCTATCATCATTTCAGGTGCTTATTATCTAAATATGTATTCCGGAGCGAGTAACAGTACTTTTTGCGGTATAGACCCTGCAAAACAGGAAGGTGAAAAAGCAATAAAAAAGGCATTGGTGAATTTGGTGGATATGCTCTATGAAGATGCTAAACAAGAGATCTAATATGAACCGGCGATTAAGCCGGTTTTTTGTTTTTATATATTTTTATAAAAAAATTACATCTTCAGGCAACTTCTTAAAAATATTTTCCGTCTTACAGATATAAACCAACCAAAACCAATTTGAAAATTATCCGATTATATACTTCTGATGAAGCAGTCATAAAAAAGATCCTGCAGGGAGATATCCGGGCAGAGAAACAGCTGTATGATCGTCACGCCGCCAAAATGCTTGGGGTTTGCAGGATGTATATTAAAGATCTTCATTATGCTGAAGATGTTATGATAAGGGGCTTTACCCGTGCACTCGATAATCTGGCAAAATTCAGGTTTGAAGGCAGCTTTGAAGGTTGGCTCAGGAGAATAATGGTACGGGAAGCTGTAGGTTTTATGCGGGAACGCACACAGCTTTATTTTGAAGATATTGAAACGGCTGAAGTGCCTCCTACGGCGACAACGGAAACCGATATGGATGTTGAGCTTTTGCAGCTTTTGATAGATAAATTACCTGAAGGTTACCGTACAGTGCTGGTAATGTTTGCCGTTGAAGGCTATAATCATAAGGAGATTGCAAACATGCTGGGAATAAGTGAAAGTACATCGAAGTCACAATTGTTTAAGGCGCGAAAGCAATTGCAGGAACAATTAGGCTTATTAAAGAGATTAGAAAATGAAAGATAAGAACCTGGAACAACAATTGGCTGACAAGCTTGGTAACCGAAGCATTACGCCTTCGGATCAGGCCTGGGAACGCATTGCCCGTAACAGGCAGCAGGGAAAGCAAAAGCAGACCAATAAGAAAAGGATGTTTGCTTATTATGCGGCAGCCTGCTTACTGCTGATGTTTTGCGGAGCCTATTTTTTAGTATCCAATACTAATGAAGAGATAGTAACCCAGCCACAGGTTGTTATTAGTGACAGCCATGAAAAGGGAGATGCTGTTGTTGAGGAGTCTTTTGCTTCACCAGAGACAGTAGCAGTATCCGGACAACCAATAAGACCGGTAGCTTATAACGGTAATGAGGCTCAAGCTGATTTAGATCCTGTAAATAAAAAGGAAGTCGCGATAGCTATACAATCATACAGCCAGCCACAGCCATATGGGAATGGACAACAGCTAGCTGTAGCTGTTCTTCCTCAGGTTAAAACCGTTACAAAAGACAGGCTTTATGATGAGGAAGTTGATTATCTGCTTAAAAATGCAATAAAAGAAGTGGCTGCCGACAAACAGTTTTCAAAAACAACAGATAATACAGCCCTGCTTAAGGAAGTAGAGGCAGAAATGGACGAATATTACCGTGATAAGGCAATGAGTATTTTTGCACTCAAGAATAAAAAAATACGCTTTGCTGTAAAAGAATAACACTAACCAATCAATTAATTATGAAACGCATCTTATTATGTATCGCCTTTGTGGCGACAGGAATTTCTTTGCCTAAAGCTAATGCCCAAACCGAAAAAGATTCTGTTAAGCAACCTGCCGAAAAAGTATCATGGTGGAATGACTACGATCATGCATACTACGAAGACCATAAAAAACGTAAGTTAGAAGCTTTTGAAGCAGAAAAAGAAAATATTGTTGAAACCGAAAAGTTTGAACTCAAAAAATTACTGGAGAAAATAGACAAAAGACTTGAAAACGGTGAGATAACAGCCGAAAAAGCAACGGCTCTTAAGCAGGAGGCAGCTAAGAAATCAGCGCAGAATATAGATAGTAAAACAGCTATTGTAGAAAGTCAGATAGAGCTGACCAAAAGGGATGTGGTGTATAACTATCAGCCCAATACATTTGGTTATGTTGAGGCAGGTGTGGGTAACGCAACAGATGATAAAGGGAGCTTTTTATTTGGGATAAGGTATAGGGCTGCTGATAAAAAACCTAAATATGACAAGCGTACTTATACCGACATGGTGTTTTCTATTGGGTTTGGCGGGACTGTAGGCGATGGGGTTGGTATAGGTGATGTTTATAAATTTGGGAAAAGTGGTTTTGCCGAAATTGGTTTTACCTTTAGAACACGCCTTTTAAAGGATTCTAACTACTGGCGACTGGCCTATGGACTTTCGTATCAGGAAAACACGCTGAGCCCTAAGGATAATAAATATTTCGTCAACAATAACGGGCACACCAGCCTTGAGGTTTATCCAAATCAGATTAAGCGAAACATGATGGTGTTTGAGAATTTGGTTGTTCCGGTTTTGTTGGAATTTGGGCCTTCAAAGAAAAAAGAATACAAAGATTATTTCAGGTATGATACCTCTACCAGTTTTAAGGTGGGGATAGGCGGTTTTGCCGGAATGAATCTTGGTGCGATGCAATGGATGAAATATGTTGAGAACGGAGAAAACGTAAAAGTAAAAATGCGCCGTGACTACAACGTTGAAAAATTTGTGTACGGTTTAAAAGGTTATGTAGGATTTGGCAGCCTTAGTCTTTTTGCTCATTACGAACTGAACTCAGTATTCAGTAAATCGGATTATAAGGATCACGCTTTGTTCTTCGGTTTCAGGGTCGATCTATAATTTTACAAAGCAGAAGCCGCAGTATTATTCTGCGGCTTCTGTTTCTTTCATCTCAGCCTTGCTTTCATAATGTTTATTGTCCCATCGGGCAAGGTCAATTATAATCGGGATTAGGCTTTGTCCTTTTTCTGTCAGGGTATATTCTACCCTGGGCGGCAGTTCTTTAAATTCTTCTCTGGTAAGTATGCCGTCTGCCTCAAGGTCTTTTAGTACCGATGTCAGTACCTTTTTAGATATGGTGCCTATTGTGGCATGAATTTGTCCAAACCGGGCAGTACGGTTTCGTAATGCGTAAATAATAATGGGTTTCCACTTGTTGCCTAATATTGCCATGGAGCGGTGCATAGGGCAGTGGCTGTATCTGAATATGTCTTTTTTCATTTTCTGGTTACTTAGTGGTTACCACTATATACTTTCAATGGTTACAAAAGTAAACTATTATTGTTTACTTTGTATAAAATGTTGAATTCACGGCATATGTCGGTACTATTAACCTAAAAATATATAAAATGAATCTGGAATCGTTATTCACATCCTTTCAATACAAAAAACTAAATCTTAAGAACCGATTTGTTATGGCACCTATGACGCGTGCGCAGTCTCCCGATGGCGTGCCTACGCTACAGGTAGCCGAATATTATTCAAGAAGGGCTGCTGCCGGTGTTGGTCTGATCCTGACCGAAGGTACAGTAATAGGGCGTCCTTCATCAAAAAACATGAAAGATATCCCCGATTTTTATGGAGCAGAAGCTTTAAAGTCGTGGAGTAATGTGGTAAAAGGTGTTCATGCTGAAGGAGGCGCGATCGCTCCGCAAATATGGCATGTGGGTAATACGCCTTACGGATGGGAAGCTCCGGCTCCCTTTGAGAGTCCGGACAACATGACCCTAAAAGATATTGAAGATACAATTACAGCTTTTGCAAATGCTGCTAAAGCGGCAAAAGATCTTGGCTTTGATGCGTTAGAGATACATGGCGCACATGGCTACCTGATAGATCAGTTCTTTTGGGAAGGAATGAACCATCGTACGGACGAGTATGGCGGAAAGACCATTAAAGAAAGAGCCCGTTTTGGTGTTGAGGTCGTAAAAGCTATCCGTAAAGCAGTAGGCGATGATTTTACGGTTATCATGAGATTATCGCAATGGAAACAACAGGACTATACGGCAAAACTGGCAAATGATCCTAAAGAACTTGAAGACTGGGTATTGCCTTTGGCGGAAGCGGGAGTGGATATCTTCCACGGATCGCAGCGCAGGTATTGGGAAAATGAATTTGACGGGAGCGACCTGAATTTTGCCGGATGGCTTAAAAAAGTAACGGGTCAGCCAACTATTACGGTAGGTTCGGTTGGGCTAAGCGGCGATTTCATGGAGTTTTTTGGTGAAGGCAAAGGAGCGGACACAACTGATTTTAGTGAGTTGCTGCGCAGGTATGAAAGAGGAGATTTCGATTTGGTAGCTGTTGGACGCTCGCTGCTTCAGGATCCGGAATGGGTACAAAAACTTAAAGAAGGGCGTTTGGATGAACTGAAATCGTTTAATCCTGCCAGTGCCGGTACATTATACTAATCAGGCTAGCAAATACTAAAACCGCACAATACTTTGTGCGGTTTTTTGTTTACATTTGGAATTATGAAGTTAGAAGGTCAATTAGAAAAAATATCAAGCTTTTCGCATCTGGAGCTGTTGGCGAACCAGATTGTGGAAGGTTTCATATCGGGAATGCATAAGAGTCCGTTTCACGGGTTCTCTTCAGAGTTTGCAGAGCATAAAGTATATAATGCAGGAGAAAGTACCAGGCATATTGACTGGAAGCTTTTTGCCCGTA
>QFQM01000280.1 GCA_003243255.1 Flavobacterium psychrophilum
GTAGGAGTAAGCGCTTTGGCAACAGCTTATCTGCTTACACAGGCAAAAAAAAATACGGCTATAGCCCTGATCAAAGATATTACTGCCAATGCGTTGCAGCGGCTGAAAACAGAATGTACCCTGAGCAATGCCAATGTGAAGGAAGGTAAAGATGCTGCTCAAGAAAAGCATATCCTCGAAGTATGGCGCGATTGGTACGTTACTGCACTCGATCGTACTACCGACATTGCAGTAAGTGGCGCAAACAACAGGATCAGGAAGTCGATTGTCCGTGCGCAACGGCAGGTGCGTGATGTCTGTGCCGCATGTACGAAGGGATGGTGATATTAGCTACTTTGTTTATCCTGTTGTTTTCCTGTATCCCTCTCTGGTGCAGATGTAAAGACGTGCTGTCTTTTGTCGTGTAGTAGTCTTCTTATGAAATACAAATCCCGCTTTTTCCATTTTACTATTCAGGTACTCATTCTCATCGAGCTGCATGACGATTCGTTTTACCTCCTGGAAGGTAAACAGGAAATCTAAAGTTGTTTGGATGGCACAGATGGAAAAGTTGCCTATGAGCAATCGCTCTGGTTTTATCAATAATTGCAGTCTGTAATCTCCGGGGCTCACCTGGTATTGCAAGCTGATGTCATCGGCAGTAGCTTGATACACATCTGCCTGTGCAAGGTTGGTATTGTTCATCGTCACCATGAACGATTGTGCGGTGCCTGATCCGGCAACGCCACTGTATATTTCAAGCAGGTGCCCGATGTGCGCTTCTTTTTTCAGGTGACGCGTATATTCCCAGGGCAACCAGTTATAGATAACAGGCAAATCGGTAGACAAGCATAGCAATCGTATCGAGATCAGCGCCTGATCCGTTACAAAGTGTCTTGCAAAAAGGATGTTCTGTACTATGTCATACGTCACTGGCTTGCACAGCATTTTGCGTACAACATGGAGATTGGCGGCTTCTTGCGTGTCGCTTTTTATGTCTGCTTTTGCCTGTGGAGCAACAGGCGTGGAAATAGTACTGATGGACATACATTTGGTTTAATAATGTATACCAGGGCCTTACCAGGGATTGATTTATTAAAGGGTCACGGGTCAGATGATCTCTAAGGGAAGTAAATGTTTGGTTGAATCGAAGCTATCAGCTCAAAAAATGAAAGAGAAATTTGATGCTTTTTTTCCAAATATAAGTTACCGGTCGATTTTATTTTAGTAAAATACTTTCTAATATTTAGCAAATAATACGGGAAAACACTTAGCTGTGCGGAGATTGTAAGGATTGCTGACCGGGTGAGCTGTACTAAAATAAAAACATACGTAGTGACGCGAAAGTTGGATGTATAACCGAAATTGTAACTGGATTCGAACCATTAAACCTATCAGTATGAATGTGCATGTCCTTTCGGAAAGTGAGGGTAATATCCTATTGTCCGATTCCGCTCCTACATGGCTGTGGGAGTATAAGATCCCCGGCTCTAACAGCATCACCGGTTCCGGCGCTTTTGGTGATCTTTTGTTGCAGGAAACGCCTGGTAATCAATATTCGGTATGGTACAATAGCTACCAGATCAAAAGAGGCGATCGCCTTACCATCATCCGCGAGGAGCCCGTTTATAAGCTCCGGTTTATTCTGAATAACAGCTTTAATTATTATGACCCCAAAGTAGGTAGTGTACCTATGCATGAGCGTGGGTTCAATTTGTTGTATGCACCTTTTATACAGGAAAAGATAAGTTTCAAGGACAGGTCTTACTCCAATTTAGAGATATACTTTTCCCGTGATTACCTGGCTTCTTTTAGCACTCATTTCCCACACCTGGCCGATTGGTTGCGTAAAACAGACAAACATGTTTTCACGAAGCTTTGCAAGATCAACCAGGTAGCCTCGGTAGAAATGATGCGTTGCATTCATGACCTGCTCCATTGTCCTTATACAGGCGAATTGCGTAAGATGCAATATGATGTCCTCGTAAAGGAGTTGTTAATCATGGTATTGGACCAAACCGCCACCAAACCCCTCAGGAAGATCATCCGGTTTACTACTAAAGAAGTGGAGACCTTATATGAGGTGAAGGCATTCCTGTTAACGAATATGGATAAACCTATCGACCTGGAGCAACTTGCCGGCATGTATGACATTACGCCCCGTACTTTAAAAAGACGCTTCCTTACTTTATTTGGTATCAAACTGTATAGCTTCCTGTTAGACATTCGCATGGAGCAAGCCAGCAAGCTGTTGCTGGAAACCGACACTTCCATTGAACACATTGCTGTGCTGACAGGTTACCAGAGCTTTGCCAATTTTTCTACTGCTTTTAAAAAATATCATGGTCACCCGCCTAAGTATTTCCGCAGCAGGTACTTTTTTTTGACTTATTGGTCATTTATAAAAAAATGAATTCTTCTATCTAAAACAACTTTTTGTTGGGACTGGTATTTTTGTATTGGATGTGAAGCGATAATGAATGACCATAATGAGATCGGAAATAAATGAAGTTAATGGTCATTTATGGAAAAATATCCGGAGGATTCAAAAACAACGGGTATGGTTGTGTGGGTATATTTGTGTGAGTTCATGCACGTAATAAAGTTTCGAATGTTGAGGTTGGGCTCTGAACTTTTTTATTGTCTTAGTCTATCGTATCAAGGCACAAGAGAAGTAGCTGTATTCATCCGGGCTGCCGGCCGTGTTACGGGGTAATGGGTGATTAAATCCTTTTTGCAATTGAGGACCTTTTAGTCAACATTATCCCTGTACATTGAACATACAAGCCTGTTATGTGGTTGCCGTATACCGGTTTACCAGGGTGGTTCTGAAAAGGAAGGCCTTGTATTGCTGCCGGCGCCCATTTTTTGTTACGATATTGGCCCGACTGAACTATTGTATTAATAGTCGATAGCCTTTCCGGATATTGACTCCGAATAGATCCGCTTTAATTTTACCTGTAAAAATCTGGGCAAAGACAGTTTCTCAACTGTCACCTGTATGTTATTGCGTAGCCCGGGCAATCAACACTCTTTATCATTATATCTTGTTCTATGAAAAAAAATACGATTGTAGAGATCGTATCAGCTTTATTGCTGGTCTTTTATATCCACTGCCTGATCAGTAATTGTGTTCAGCTGCAAAGTCTTAAGAATATGCTGACCTTTTATACTGTGCACACTTCCCTTGTTGCCTGGATGATCATATCCCTGGAATTTATTATTGCGTTGTTATTGTTTATTCCCCGAAGCAGACGCGCAGGACTATTGTTGTCTTCTTTGTTTGTGATCATATTAATGATCGTGTCTTTCCGGTGGCCGCATAATCCCCATGATTTTGGTGGTATCGTTAATGAGTTGGGTAATAAGCGAAAGCTTATCCTCGGCATTGTAGTGCTATTACTGAGTTTTTCTGCTTTTATGATTAAATACAGGCGGTTATCCGTGTCGCTTCAAAACGGTTAAGGGGGATGCCGAAAACCTTGTACAGAGTAGGCTTATCATCTTTTAATTTTTTATTTATGCAACGCAACCTTTCGGGAATTTTGGCGGTAGTATTCGCCATTGCACTCAGTTCTTTTACTGTAAAAAAGTTCGTCAATGTTTACATGGTATTTGACATCTTTGAAAGTGTAGAGAAAGATGTAAATAACTACACACAGCAGGCAGGCTCTCCGGGAACTTTTGCTAATAGTAGTCCTAAAAAGCTGGCTTGGTTCAGAATTCTTGATGTCAATGACGGCGTTATTGATTTTACGGAATTTGATACCGGTTTTGAAGCATTGGATATTACATCTACATCCAATAATAAACTCAGCGACGAGCCCTTATCGTCTGAAGGCCCCTCTCTTGAGTTTAGATAAATAGTAAAAGTGACGTAGCTATGATTCATGCATGGCTACGCCACTTTTAATGCATGCCTGTCAGTTTTCTTTAAGAGCACTCTCTTTAATAATAAAATAAACGGTGTCCCACTTGCTATCCTTGTCCCAATTGATGTTTACTGCATAAGGAACCCGCAACAGCGCATACCTGTATGTTTTCTGGTTGTTGTAGTACTGTTGCCAGCTTGCCACTTTGTACACCTTCAATTTGCTGAGTCTTTCAAAATAGTGCTTCTGCGCAGCCGTGTCTTTTTGCTGCCCCGGTTTGTACTGCATTGATCGGGGCCATCCTAATAGGTTGCCAGACTTTTTTACTTTTTCAAACTCCTGTTCCCCGATCTGTTGAACCAGTGTGTCCCTGTTCTGTTCAAAAAACTCAGGAACGAAAAGCAATCCGATGGCATTCCAATCTGTTACCGATACTACTTTTCCTATGGAAGAACTGGGGGATTGTGCAGTACCTGGCAAGATGTTAAGCAGCATAAAGACAATGAGGAGTGCGGTTGATTTCATTGCTCAACGCTTGTTTTGTGGCATGGATGATTTGTTGATGACTTCAATAGGTATAAGTAGCGTATACCTCAGATCGTTTGGAGGTAACGTTATCAATTGGTCGTTCAGCTTTCTTTTGATAGTAGTTGCAAACGCAGGTGTTTTATTAAGCCTTTTGAGGTCCGACCACCGGGTTCCCCGGTATAGCAGTTCTTTCTTTCTTTCAGTAAGTATGATAGACAGTATTTCTTCTGGCTTTAATCCTGCATAAGATGTAAAAGAACCTGTCTGGTATCTTTTCGATAAAAGAGCATTAAGACGGGTCATGGCCAGGTTGGCATTTCCTGTTCTTGCTGCTGCCTCCGCTTGGATAAGATAGATCTCATCCACGGCTAATCCCTGGAATAAGTTATCGATACTTCCATTGTAGGAACCCTTAAACCAGGGCGTTCCATCTGGGTTGAGTTCGAAGTAAACTTTTTTTCTAAGGTCACTATCGTCAAATGATCTATACAGGCTACTGTCTATGATAGCTTCTGAGCTGGAAGTAATAGCATATTGTACTTCGGCATAAAATATTACTTCCTGGTTGAACTTTTTGATAGGCGTCAGAGAAGAAGTATCAACCTGTGAAGCATCGTTATAATCCAGCAGCTTGTCGTATGTTTCTAAACATAGGTTCGCATATTCCAATGCTTTCTCAAAATTACCCATTTGCAGGTATATCCTCGCCAACATTCCATAGCAGGCTGTTATGGTCGGTCTTGTTTTATTGAGTTGAGAGGTAGGTTTATTATTTTTCAACAAGTCGGCAGCAGTTTGCAGATCGCTCATCATTTGTTGGTAAGTTACTTCAACGGTTGCCC
>QFQM01000281.1 GCA_003243255.1 Flavobacterium psychrophilum
GATGTATTAAAAGAATATTTCAGGGAAAATTTTAATAGGGATACGGTTACTTCTTATATCAATTACAGCTTGTACAAGACGAAGTTTAAAAAAGGTGAGAAAGAGGATATGGCCTTTCCAATGAGCTGGGTTATATCCGAATACCACCTGAAACGAATGGTCGATACCCTGCAAAGGGAGCATCGTATTAATAGAGGTAAATTTGGCTTTTTGAAGAAGTCAAGTTGATAAGGTGTTGATAGTGTGGAGTTAATTTAGTAAAAATTTAAGATTATTCAATTATTAAAAAATTACTTTTGGCTCTATCACTAATCATTTAATAAGAGAACATCATGAAGATTACATTTTTAAGAAGCATGCTTATGGCTGCAGTTCTTGTTGGAGGTCTTAGCCTTACATCATGCAAAGAGAAAACAGCAACGGAAGTAGATACGGAAACAGAAACTACTATTGATGGAGATACAACTACTACAGTTACTGAAACTGAAGTAGATGCTCCTGGTGCAGCACACGACACTACAGTGACTGATACAGTTACAAAAGTAAAATAATTTAAAGGCAGCTCAGGCTGCCTTTTTTGTTAACCAATTCAAATCAAACACTAAAAGTAAAATTTTAATTATGAAAACCACATTTTTAAGAAATGCCTTTATGGTTACTGCCCTTGTTGCAGGACTTAGCCTTACATCGTGCAAAAAAGAAACAACTGAAACTACAGAAACTACAGTAACAGATGGTGATACAACATCTACAACAACTTCTGAAACTACAGTAGTTGATGAAGTAGGGACTAAAGATACTATCTCGGTTACTACTGATACGGTTAAAGTGGTTAAGCCATAAAACAATTTACAGCATAAAAAAAGGACGGTTCTTTATTAAGAAGCCGTCCTTTTGTTTTGTATAGTTTTTTAGTTATCCTCTGAATGACGAAGGAGTTGCGTTGGTAAACTTCTTAAAGAAGTGGTTAAAATGTGCCGATTCATCAAATCCTAAAGCATAGCTTATCTCTGAAATGTTCCAGTCGGTATGGCGTAATAAGGCTTTGGCTTCACTTAACAAACGCTCAAATATATGATCGGAAGTAGTTTTCCCTGTAGTTGTTTTAATAGCGCGGTTAAGGTGGTTTACGTGTACATTAAGTTCACCGGCAAAGTCTTTGGCACTACGAAGGGAGAACTGCTGATTAGGCGATTCGATAGGGAATTGTCTTTCAAGTAATTCAGTAAATACAGCCGTAATGCGTGAGTTGGCATCAATATGGGTATATAGCGTTTCACTTGGACGCATTTTAATAGAATAATGCACCATTTCCATAATGTAATTCCTTATCAGGTCAAACTTAAACTGATAGTCGCTTTGCATTTCCTCTATCATTTTGGTGAATACATTGGCAACATAATCATATTGACTGTCATCCAGTACATATGCAGGGCTTGCACCGCGGGTATACATAGGCAGGTCTTTCAGGCTGCCACGCATATGTTCGCTGAAGAACGCATCTTTAAAAATGCAGAAAAACCCTGTTGCGCTCGGTGTAACCGCTTCAAATGTATACGGAACACTTGGGTTAAAGAATAATAACACGTTTCCGTTAACCTCAAGACTTTTATCCGCATAGTGATAGATGTAATGCCCACGGATTAGCGCAATCTTATAATAATCCCTTCGGGTATACTTTACGGGTTCCTTACCCGGGCCCACACAATCTTCATGTCGGAAAACATTAAAGTGTCCCAGGTCTTTCTGAAGGCCTTCCGGCATCCAGTTGAATTTTTGTTTGTATAAATCTTCAAGAGTTTCTGTCCTTCCCATGATTTACAGTTCTTTAGATAGTTTTTATGATTGATTTTGTTTTACAAAAGTAATCGGTCAACTAGCATAAAGGTATGTAAAAAGCAAATCAAAGATTGCGAAATTCAAACAATTTTTATTGAAGGTCAATTATTCATTGTTTGAAAAACACAACTTATGGTTTGAATCGTGTAAAAATCCTTGGATAAGGCACTATAAATTTGTACTGTTGAATGAAATATCCTCACAATGATACACTTGAGCGTTTTAGTTAAGATAATGTAATATGTATAATCTTCATTATCATATTTACAGATTACCACAGCCAAATATACATAAACAGGGCTGGTACAGCTTTTGTCTCATCAATACGCCGGAGGAAAGTTCTTTGCTTATGTTAGATCCATCTTCGGCAGAATTACCGGAAAGTATAAAAGAAGGTGTTGTTTTTTCGATTAAAGAAGACCAGCTTCCACAGCAGGTGAATGACAGCCTGAAAAATTTTCCTTTATTCTATCAGGATGGTCATGGCCCTTTTCCTTTAGGAAAAATTCAAACGGGAGATATGAGCTGTCTTTTTGAAAAGATAGCTTCACAGATTAATACAAACTATATATATAAAGATTATCTGCTTGCAAACCTTGCATTACAGATCATTCATTTCGGAATCAAACATTTTGCCGTTGCAGGTAGTGTATAATATTGTTTGATTTTCACAATCAATACTTTGTTTTATACAATAAAAATGGTGTTTTCTGAATATACTTTTGTATCGTCTAAAAATATAACTGTTCTAACCAAAAACCTCAGTCAAAATGATTAACGAAAGAAACGCAGCTACTATACAGAGATTGTATACCGCTGTAAACCAAAGAGACTTTGAATACCTTGACACATTATGTGATGCAGGAAGTGAATGGTTTGACATTCCTTTCGATAAAAAAGTAACCGGAGCATTGTCGCTTACTGTTGCCTGGCAAAAAAGGATCAGTATTTTTCCGGATGTTGTTTGTGAGATCAAAAACCTTGTGGCACATGATAATTATGTGATAGTACAGGGGGTAGAGAAAGGAACACACCAGGGTATATTTACTATTTATGAAGAGGAAGCAGAGCCTACAGGACTTTATGTTGAGGTTGGTTTTTGTGATGTATATTACATGAATGATGGTAAAATAGTAAAAGCAAATTCTAATCTGGATATATATGGGCTTTTTACCCAATTATACGGAGACTGTGTAGCATAAAGCTACTTTATAATATATTTTAAGGCCACTTTTAAGTGGCTTTTTTTATGTTTTATCTATTGGATTGTCAGATGACTACTCGTTGTAATTAACAAATTATTATATTTTTTTTAACAATAAAAATTATACTAAAATTTCTGTTTACTTTCGTACACTGAAATCATTTCCTTTTATCTCTGGAAATCCAATCTAAATCATTTTATATGAAACAAAAATTACTGTTATTAATATTTATTGTATGTCTGCAGTTTCAAAGTGCCAGATCGCAAATTAACTTTAACGAGAATGGATGTTATGGCCAATTAAATAACTGGACACTTTCCGGTACTGTCGCAGGACATAATTCTTATACTTCTGGTTATGGTATTATTAGCTGGAGTGTCGCAAACAACCGATGGGAAATTAGCGATGGTTTCTTTATAGATTATTACAACAACACAAATACATCACCAAATCCTCCTGCTTTGGGTGTTGGGACATGGGTTGCCACTGGTCAGTGTGGTCCTTCATATATTACACAGCTTGATGGGCCATTTACAACGTCTGCTGCCTTGCCAACTGTAATTACAAATACGCCTATAACCAACTATGGAGCTATAACAGCAGTTTTAGGTGGTAATGTAACTTCCGATGGTGGGGCATCATTATCAAGCCGGGGTATAGTATGGGGGACTGCGCCAAACCCTACAGGTAATGCTTCCCTGACAGGGACTACATCGGGTACTTTTAGCGGAACCGTTAGCTCTCTCCCTCCGGGAACAACAATTTATTACAGGGCTTATGCTACAAACATGGCGGGTACAGCTTATGGTAGTGATGTACAATTTACTACTAACGCAGCTTTATCGGCAACACAATCGCAAACTTATGCCTGTAATGCTGTTAATAACGGAACAGCAACTGTAACACCTACGGGTGGTAAACTACCTTACACATACATCTGGTCAAATGGTAGTACCACAGCAGGTGTTAACGGACTGGCTCCGAGCAATTATTCAGTTCTTATTACTGATGGTGAGGGAACCTCAACATCAAGAAGTTTTACAATAACACAGTATACCGCAATAAGCGGAACGACCACACCTATAAATGTAACCTGTAACGGAGGTTCTAATGGAGCCATTAACCTTACTCCTTCAGGAGGAACAGGTCCATATACCTTTAACTGGGCCGATGGCGTAACAACAGAAGACAGAACAGGGCTTTCAGCAGGCACTTACTCGGTTACTATTACCGATGCCAATAACTGTACAGGAACAGTAAGTGGAATAATGGTAACGCAACCGGCTGCTGTAAGCGGAACAACATTGGTTACCGATGTATCTTGTTTTGGAGCAAATACAGGGGCTATAGACCTTAGCCCGGTAGGTGGTTCTGCGGGAACGTATACCTATTTATGGAATGATGGTATAATAACAGAAGACAGGACAGGTCTGATTGCTGGAAGTTATACTGTTGTTATCCGTGATGTCAATAACTGTCCGGGAACAGTTATAGTAACAATAGGTCAGCCTGCATCTGCTCTTACTGCATCACCAGGAACTCAGGTTAATGTTTTATGCAACGGCAATGCTACCGGTGAAGCCACAGTAACTGCAACAGGCGGTACAGGAGCATACAGCTATAGCTGGAATACCACTCCGGTACAAACTACCGCTACCGCATCAAACCTTGCGGCTGGAACGTATATCGCAACAGTAACCGATGCCAACAACTGTACTGCAACACAGTCGTTTACTATAACAGAACCAACAGTGCTTGTCGCTTCAGCAGGTACACAGACAAATGTGCTGTGTAATGGCAATGCAACAGGAGAAGCCACAGTAACCGCTACAGGCGGTACAGGAGTATACAGCTATAGCTGGAATACCACTCCGGTACAGACAACTGATACAGCTACTAACCTTGCAGCAGGAACATATATCGCAACAGTAACCGATGCCAACAATTGTACTGCAACACAGTCGTTCACTATTACAGAACCAACAGTACTTGTCGCTTCAGCAGGTACACAGACAAATGTGCTGTGTAATGGCAATACAACAGGTGAAGCCGCAGTTACCGCTACAGGAGGTACAGGAGCTTATACCTATAGCTGGAATACCATCCCGGCACAAACTAGTGCTACAGCTTCAAACCTTACAG
>QFQM01000282.1 GCA_003243255.1 Flavobacterium psychrophilum
ACAACAAAATTGGTATGTTGTATATACCTATCCGAACACTGAAAAGAGGATATGTAATGATTTAACAAGACGGCAAATAACTTCCTTCTTACCAATTCAGAAAGTTGTGAGGCAGTGGAGTGACAGAAAGAAGCAACTTGAAGTGCCTTTATTTCCGAGTTACGTTTTTGTGAAAATTCATTCCAAAGATATGTGGATGGTTACGATGGTGGATGGCGTAGCGAGGTTTGTATCATTTAATGGAACACCGGCAATAGTAAAAGAGTCAGAAGTCGATGTGATTAAAAAGATAATTTCTGGTGCAAGAAGTATACGCAATGAGAGCAATTGCCTGACGGAAGGTGACTATGTTCAGATAAAAAATGGCCCACTCACCGGATTGGAAGGTAGAGTGGTGTGCAAACAGGGAAACACTAGGCTTTACCTCAACTTAACTTCTATAAATAAGATGATATCCGTCGCAATCGATGCTGACAATCTCTCTAAGATTACAAACCATGCTCTTATTACGCATTCCGACATTGCGCGACAAGCTCAAAGTACTTCTTTCTGAGACATATTTGTTCTTACCCAGGCGTTGTTTAAATTAGGCTAATGTTCGCCAATTATCTAAAAATTGCAATACGAAGCTTGCTGAAAAGTAAGTTCTATTCTTTCCTAAACATCATCGGTTTAGCAATCGGGATAGCCTCTTCTGCTACCTTATTTCAGTATGTTCTTTTTGAGAGAAGCTATGATGATTTTCACTCAAAAGGCGACAGGATATTCCGAATTCGTTTTGACTATTATCAGAGCGGGCAAAAAGAATTCAGTGGGGCTTCCACGTATAGTGCGGTAGGGCCTTCATTACAGCAGGATTTTCCCGAAGTGGAGAGTTTTGCGAGGCTGATGACCTTCAGCGACGGAACAGTCGTGACCTATGAAAATAAAGCACATGCTGCAGAGAAGTTATTATATGCAGAAGCTTCTTTTTTGAAAATGTTTTCGTTCCCGTTGGTAAAAGGTGATCCGGAAACTGCTCTTTCGCTGGCTAACACCGTGGTGATTTCTGAATCAGCCGCCAAAAGGTTATTAGGCGATGAAGAGCCCATGGGCAAAATCATTCAAGTGCTGTCGGGACAGCCGACTCCTATGCAGATTGTAGGTGTGTTTAAGGATGTACCGGAAAACTCCCATATCAAATTTGATATTTTGGTTTCGTATGTGACCACTTACCCGTGGGGATGGACACAAAATGACTGGGGACAATTAAATACATACACTTATTTGTTGCTTAACCAGGGAGCAGATTTTCATAACCTTCAGGCGAAACTTCCTGCTTTCATCGAAAAATATGAAGGCAAATCATTGAGAAGCACTAACAGTTGGGAGGAACTCTACCTGCAACCTCTTAAAGACATTCATTTGAACTCGGACCTTAGCGGTGAATTGGAGGTCAATGGCAACAGCAAAGTACCGTTCTTCCTGACCATCATCGCGATCTTCATTATGCTCATTGCATGGATTAATTATGTTAATATTTCTTCAGCCAACGCTCTGGATCGAGCTAAAGAAGTTGGAATTCGGAAGGTTGCCGGTGCCAATCAGTCCCATGTAGCACTCCAATTTCTTATTGAAACCATAATGATCAATTTTATTGCCATAGGTTTAGCAGCTATCCTGATATTAATTGCGCAACCATATCTCGAATTATTGATTGACAAGTCATTAACACTTGCCATTTTTGCGGATGTTACCATAGTCGTTGCAATACTCGCTATACTTCTTTTTGGAATTTTATTAACCGGCGCTTACCCTGTCTTTGCCCTTTCTTCGTTTACAATCGCCAGTGTGTTAAAAGGCAAACTCAAAAGGTCCCCAAGCGGCTGGATGTTCAAGAAGGGGTTGGTGGTTTTTTTTTTTTTTTTTTCGGTTGGGTTGATCATCAGTACGATTGCCGTTTATCAGCAGATCAAACACATGCAGTATCAAAAGTTGGGAATTGCCATTGACCAGATTCTGGTGGTAAACGCCCCGCAGCAGATTTCAGACTCAACTTTCAGGGAGCGGATAGCCCCGTTCAAAAACGGAATACAGCAACTCTCTCAAGTTTTATATGTGACCGCATCAACTGCGGTTCCGGGGGAAGCAGTGGGCAGAATTCAGAACTTCAGAATAGCAAATAAATCAATTGAGTTTAAGAACACTTTTCGTGTGATGGGAATCGACGAGAATTTCCTGCCGGCATATCAAAGTTCGCTTGTCGCTGGTCGCAACTTTTCGTCAGAACTCAAAGTGCCGGCCGTGATCGTCAACGAAGCCGCTTTGGACCTTCTGAACTTTAAAGATCCTCAGGACGCTATAGGACAATCCGTGTTCTGGGAAGAACGCAAAAGTGTATTCGAAATCATCGGGGTGATCCAAAATTATCACCACCAATCGCTGAAAAATGATTTTGCTCCTACAATCTTCTTTTACAATCCTGCCTCCTGGGGATTCTTTTCCATAAAGCTCAATAACGCTGATCTGAAAAGTACTATCGCCCATGTCGAGAAAACCTGGAACAGCCTCTATCCCGGAAACCCCTTCACATTTTTTTTCCTGGATGACTTCTTCAATCAGCAATACAAAGAAGACCGGCAATTTGGCAGAATGTTTACTGTGTTTTCTGTTGTCGCGGTGTTTATAGCCTACCTTGGCCTGTTTAGCTTATCGTATTTTACTGCTGTCCAACGAACAAAAGAAGTTGGTATTAGAAAGGTGCTGGGGGCTGATGTTTCCAGTATAATTATTCTCCTGTTGAAAGATTTTATAAAACTTATTGCGCTGGCAAATTTGGTTGCTTGGCCGCTGTCGTACCTGCTCATTACCAAGTGGCTCGAAGGATACGCTTTCCATATCGACATAACCCTCTGGCTTTTTATTGTGCCAAGTATAATGGTCTTGATAATGGGCGTGCTTACCGTTAGCTATCATACTTCTAGAGTCGCACACACCAAGCCGGTGAATGTTCTTAGGTTCGACTAATTGTCGGGTGAACCAAGAAGAGATAGCTTGACAGTTAGTTAGCAATTGCTATACAAATCAATTGGGCTCGGTTCCACAGATAAACTCGACGACTGCCTAGTTTAATTCAATAACGTTCCATTCTTTATTAGTTACTGTTTATGCTTAAGGACATTGCAATAATCGGTGTGGGAGGCAGATTCCCCAACGCAAATACAGTGGAGGACTTTTATGAAAATTTAAAAAATGGTAAGGATAGCATCAGGAGAATAGATCGCAGGAGGATCATCAATACAACGATAGAGCCAGAGACCGAGTACCAGGACATGGCATACATAGACAATATCGATTGTTTTGATTATGATTTTTTTAACATCGTCCCAGGCGAAGCTAAAAACATAGATCCCCACCAGCGAATACTACTTGAGATTGTTTACCAGACATTTGAAAATGCAGGATATAACCCTGAACACTTCAGCAATACGAATACCTCCGTATATGTAGCAAGCAAGAATTTGTCGTATCATAAACATACGGATGAAATAGATCCAACCTTGATCATAGGTAACTTAAATTCTGCGACTGCAGGACGTGTCGCGCGCTTTTTCAATTTGAGAGGTAGCGCGTCCATAGTAGATAGTGCCTGCTCCTCATCACTACTGGCTCTCTACCAGGCCTATAACGAACTGTTGCTGGGACTGGCTGATCAAGCGTTGGTTTGTGCAATTGATCTTACTTTGTTTCCCCTCGATAAATCAACCGAAGGGATTGGCATCTTCTCAAAGGATGGTAAGTCTAAAAGCTTTTCCGCCACTGCTAACGGCGCGGGTTTAGGAGAAGCCGTAGGTTGCATTCTATTAAAGCCGCTGGAAGCAGCCCTGCTCGATAAAGATATAATCCATTGCGTGATTAAAGGTATCGCTGTAAATCAAGACGCAAATCTTTCAGCTACCCTGACTTCGCCTGATAGTCAGGCACAAGCGCAAGTACTAACAAAAGCCTGGGAAAGGGACAACATTGATCCTCGCACTATTACCTATATAGAGGCTCATGGCACCGGCACTATACTGGGTGACCCTATAGAAGTCACAGCTATTGATCTTGCCTTTTCTGCTTTCACCAATGACAAGCAGTTCTGTGCATTGTCGTCTGTAAAGACCAACATAGGGCATTCCGATAGTGCTGCAGGTATGGTTGGCTTGATCAAGACAGTACTTTCATTGAAAAGAAAAGTATTGTTTCCGTCTCTTCATTTTACTGAACCTAATCCCTACATAAATTTTGAACGTTCATCTGTTTATGTGAATACACGTTTCGGCCCATGGCATCTTGATTTGGCAAGAACTCCTGTGAGGCGGGCCGGGGTAAGTTCGTTCGGTGTAATAGGTACCAATTGCCATGTGGTACTTGAGGAAGCTCCCCCAGCAAGTCGTTCAGAGAAGAATGTCGAAAATACAAAGTATTACCTGATCACGGTTTCAGCAAAATGCAGGGAGTCATTGGAACTGATTATAAAAGAACTTAAGAAGACCATTTCTGAGAGAAGCGATCTGCATCTGGATGATGTGTCCTATACTCTGAATTGCGGAAGAAAACATTTTGACAGCAGATTTTGCGTCGTAGTGAACAGCACCCGTGAGTTGATGAAATCTTTTGACCGACTGGAAAATTTCAGTCGCGATGAAGACAAACCGGTAAAACTCATATTTGTTTGCTCAGGAAAAGTACAAATACCCCAGTCTTTAGTCGATCATTTTTGCAGTACTTATTTACCGTTTAGGGAAACCTTACAATCATTGCAACAAAGCCCAGCATGGATTGCCGAAAATGATTCCGTGCTCTTATTTGCTTTTCAATATTGCTTCTATAAGTTACTGGAACAAAGAGGCCTGACTACACAATTTTTTATTGGCGACGGTATTGGCAAAATTACGATTGCTGTTTTGAAAGGCAACCTTTCATTAGCGGACGGGATAAAGAAAGCCGCTGATTTTATCGAAACCAATGAAGATGAATTGCAACAACGACTTCATACTCTTCTTACCCGTGAAGCACAAGCCGACCATCGTTGTCTCTTCATTGAAATGGGCCCAAAAGGTTCTGTCTCCTCTGGACTCGACAAACTAAAAGTTGTATATCCGTACTACAACGTTGCCGTTTTGCAAGAGCATGAAGGTTCAGATGC
>QFQM01000283.1 GCA_003243255.1 Flavobacterium psychrophilum
TCATGGTTGAGGTTTTATAATCAGGTCGGCTGCTGACAGACCGGCCATGATCACTACTTTGTGGTAATCTCTGAGGCCTGTGGTTACTTTGCGTTTGTCTTTATTGGCCAGCAATACATAATCTCCTTCCATCAGCCAGGTGCGTGGAATGGTAAGGGCTTTATCTTTTTGGGTGATGATGATATTAGCTTCGCAGGTGAGGCGGGGATACAGCATGGGGGGCGCCTGCATGAACCCCGCTTCCACGGTGAAGGTTTTTGTTCTTTCGTTCATGATGGGAATCAGTCTTGTTACTGCTGCTGTAAAGACCTGGCCCCGGTAGCTATCCATGGTAACGATTATTTTCTGCCCGGGCTTAATGCGGGCGATATCGTATTCATCGACCTGCAACTCAAGTAGGAATGCGGAGGCATCTCCAATGACGGCAACAGGTTGTTGTGTACCTACGTGTTCTCCCTGTTCAATCAACAGATCGTATACTTTGCCGCTGTATTCGCTTTTGATGGTATAATCGCCTGCCTGTGACCTGGCGATGGCGAGGTTTTTCAATGCCTGTTGCTCCCGGAAGCGAATATCCCGTTCCAACTCCTGGTATTGGAGGGCGGCTGCTTCGTAATTCGTCTGGGAGTTTTTCCAGGCGAGTTCGCGTTGTTCCAACTGGTTGCGGGTACCTATTTGCTGGTTCCAGAGGTTTCGCTGCCGATCCAGTAACAGGGCATCGTTGTCGAGTAATGTTTTTGCCTGTTGCATGCCGAGGAGTAATTCTTCCAGTTTTTTGTTATTGGCTGCC
Source organism: Flavobacterium psychrophilum (assembly GCA_003243255.1). The sequence continues at coordinate 791 of QFQM01000283.1, forward strand.
CGGGCAGCATAGTCTGCTGCTATTTGTGCATTGTCCGTATTGAGCTGTGCTGTTGCATGTGCTACCTGGATAATGGGGCTGCCTTTTGTGATCGAATCGCCTGCTTTCACCCAGAGGTGCGTGGCTATGCCATTAACGGTAGCATATACTTCATATTGGTTTTCACTTTTTATGATTCCGGACGCATATACGGACTCGGTGATCTTTTCTACGACCGGCTGAGTGGTCATTGTCTTTTGCCGGCATGCCATGGCCAGCATAATAACGGATGCACCTATCAAGAACCTGTTTTTTTTCATATTTATCGCTGGTATGGCGTAAAAGTATCTGAAACGGGGGTGCTGCAGGCTGACTACTATCAAGTGTGGGTATGATCCTGACCCTGACGTAAGTCATTTTCTTCTCAATTGGATTGTGATAGCTTTATGTTCAAATTATTTTTTATGAAAAGGAATATGGGTGTTGCGGACCGGATTATCCGCGTACTGTTGGCAGCATTGCTTGTGTATTTGAGTTACAGCATATTGGGGACTGGCGTGGTAAGCATCGTCCTACTGTTGATCAGCATCGTTTTTGTTCTTACGAGCTTGACAGGTTTTTGTCCCTTATACCGCCTGGTGGGCATCAATACCTGCCGGATGAAAAAGCAGCGTCATTTATGATCACCATATTTGTGGTCATTTCTCAGACATTGAACCTTTGGAGATAAGGCAATCAAAGATAATACCTTTGAAAGTGATGTAATCATTTGACTTAATTATATACAAATCCGCCCCGATCTCGTAGGCTTTTCTAATGTGTGTATGGTGTGAGGAGGTAGACAGCATAATCACCATCATATTTTTATACCTATCATCTGCTTTAATCTCGACAAGACAAGTGAGTCCATCTTTCAAAGGCATGTTAATATCAAGGAAAAGCATTTTAGGCAACTCGGCTTGCGTTTTCAATTCTTTCATCAATTCGACGCCATCGTTTGCTACCGACAGGTTAAACAATAAGGAATTAATTTTGGAGAATTCTGCCAATACCTCTGAAAAGATATCTACATCATCCTGATCATCGTCCGCGATCATAATTTTAAATCCCATAAATGTGTTGATTATTCCTAATAGGAAATCGCAAAAATTACTATGAGCAATTTATTTTTCAAGCTGCACAAAGAGTGAGAGAATCGGATTTCAAAACGGAGAGTAAAAAATTATTATTTGATGTCCGGTCAAATGCCCGTCGCTTCAAGTAATTTGTACAAAGATATATGAATCGACTATGCGCATAAAATAACAGCACCTGTGTAATTTTTGTAGCCGTAAAAGCTACAAACAATTTTAAATCAAGTTGTTCTTAACTCCATATGCTACCAAACCTGCATTGTTCCTGATATTCATTTTTGAAAGAATGCGGCTTCTAAATGTGGCAATGGTGTTAACACTTAAAGATAATTTCTTTGCGATTTCGCCGGTAGACCTTCCCTGCGCCAGCAATTTAAAAACTTCGTATTCTTTATTCGACAGTAATTCGTGTGGATTTTTGCTTAGGGTTTCAGAAATTTCATCGGCCAATCTTATTGCAATACTATCCGTGATATACTTTCGCCCTGAGAGGACGCTTGATACAGCTTTCACCAATTCATCTTCAGCAGTATAGTATTTATTCAAATAACCGGCGGCCCCGGCTTTTATTACTCTAACAGCATATTCCTCTTCAGGATAAATGCTTAACACTAAAACAGGTATTTTGGGATACTTCTGGGTCATAATTTGCAGGACATCCAATCCGCTACGACCTGGCATGGCGAGGTCGGTAATAATAATATCCCATTTCTTTTTTATGACAGATTGCATCAATTCCTCTGCGTCATTGGCTGTTTCAACGGAGGCCGTAGGAAAAGACGATAAAATTATCTCTTTAATTCCCCTCCTGGTCACGGCATGGTCGTCGGCTATTAAAATTGCGGGCATTAATCAAATTGGTTTATTGGTATTTTAATTTCTATTCTGGTTCCGTCACCCGGAGAACTTTCTATCATATATTCACCGTTAAGCATTAAAACCCGTTCACGTATACTTATTAGCCCCAAAGTAACTTTTCCCTCCTGTTTATCAGTGTCAAATCCCTTTCCATTGTCTTCAACACCCAAAACAATTTTATACCTGTCTTTATATAACCACACGTATATCTTATCGGCTTGCGCATGTTTAAAAGTGTTGGTCAAGGATTCCTGGAAAATTCTATAGAGACCAATAGCTATTTCGTGCGGGATCTGTCGATCATTTACGTCTGAAAGATTGGTGTTTAAAAGAATATTTATGCCTGATCTTTCCTGAAATTGACGGGAAAAGAGATGAATAGCAGCTGACAATCCAAGGTTGTGCAATACGGAAGGATGTAAATCTGTTGCTATTCTCCTCATGGTTTCGTGCGTTTCGTTGAGCAATTCAAGTGTTTTATCAATACGTGGACCAATATTGCTGTCGATGCCGGAAGTTGATTTTTTAAGCCATATGATATCCATTTTTAACCGGCTTAACAATTGGCCCAGCTGGTCATGAATTTCCCGTGCGATCTTTTCACGCTCTTCTTCCCTTACAGTTTGTAAATGTGCGGCCAATTGGCGCAACTGGTGAGTAGTTTTCTCTAAAATAGCCGTTTTTATAATCACCTGTTTATTCAGTTCTGTATTAAAGTTTGAAAGTATGTCTTTGGTCATTTTGTTTTCTGTTGAATCCCTGGTCACTTTCGCATATCCCCTTAAATCTCCTTTCTTATCAAATAATGCGGTGACTAACACGGTTGCCCAAAATGTGGAATTATCTTTTCTTACCCGGTAACCTTCCATTTCATAACTACCCAGCTCTTTGGCTTTGCGAAGAATAAGAGCAGGAATATTGAGTCTTTTTTCTTCTTCCGTATAGAAGATATTAATTGAGCAGCCTTTTATCTCGTCTTCTGTATAGCCTTTTATCAATTCGGCTCCTTTATTCCACGTAAGTATTTTTCCATCAGCATCTATCATGAAAATTGCGTAGTCCTTAATGCTTGTGGCCAGGGTTCGAAAGTCGTCTTCTATTTGTTGCAATTTTTCCTCGGCCTGGATCTTTAAAATATCTTTTCTGTTCAATAACATGGCGCTAACCCAAATGACATAACAAAAGACACTTATTATGAGCATGATTAACAAGGTCATGCCAAATTCGACTGAAAAAAGGTGTTTATTGTAGGCAAACAGGTAAAGAAATCCTAACAGGGCTGGCATTAAGATGGCGACGGGGAGTAGGATTCGGGCGATGTATCCGCCTGAAAGCTTTGCACTTAACTGACCTGTAATTCCGGTGTGCGGATTTTTGTACAATACCGCTAACGCATACAGAATAAAGCAACAGGCTGTATTAGCCGCCATGGGAAATCGCCGGATGAGGTGATAAAATTCCGGGGCGTTGTAAAGATATCCGAGGAGGGAAAACAACGCAAAGAAAAAGATGGCCAACGCCAACAAGTGGGCTGGCATACTTTCATTGCCGACTTTGCGATGCAGGAGCCATATGCAGGAGGCCGCACCTATAAAATTGATGGCCGTGGTAATGGCCATCCGGCTGGGTAGACCTGCAGCAGTGTCGGCTGCAACCTTTCGTGAAAAAAGGACCTGATCTACCTGCCAACCTGTAAGTGATGAGGAAAGGTGTGCAATGGACAGCAAAACAAGTATAAAGGCTGAAAAATTCCCTATGGTCACTAACTGTGGCCTGGTTTTTTTCATATTATGCGTATAAAAAGAAAACCCGAGTAAAATAAAGCAGATTGCAGTCATCGGATTCATTGCAGGAAGAAGATCAACAGGGCGCTTCAATACTTGCCAATCTAAATACCAGCCTGCCAATGCCATCATGCCAATAAAAGAAACGATAAAGATCAGTACATTTGAAAAAAAGCTATGCTTGACCTGCATTAAGCTCAATAATTTTGCTCAAAATTCAGGTTAATTGTGATTACTTTAATTGCAGTTATAAAAAAAGATTAAAAATAATCCTTTTATGTAGCAGGAACGGGGACATGAAAATTAAACAAACTGTTACAACTTTTTTCTATCAGATTATGCGGTCAACCAACTGAAGGTAACTGTAAGATTTAATCAATTACCTGTACAAGCTATGTCAATCTCCAACACTTTTTTAAGTATATATTAGAGAACTTAAGCGGTACAAAGAGAATCCGAAGCATTCGCCATGCTCTTTGTTTACATGCTTATGGTGTTGCTTGTATGCCCTGCGGATTGCCAGCCTTCGTGGCTGCGATCATGGTGCTCTTTTTGCAACATCGACAGGAAGCCGTGCCAGGCAACTGACCGGCTTTTCGATACCTGTTGAC
>QFQM01000284.1 GCA_003243255.1 Flavobacterium psychrophilum
TGGAAGCAGATGGCAACAAATGGTACGTGTACGAATACGAGATCCGCAAAAACTATATTAAAGATCACCCGGCAAGCCCCATCAGCGCCCGCGAGCTGGTAATGTATACCAATAGCAAAACATTGGCAGAGTGTACAAAATACTATGAAGCCCTTGCTCCTAAGATCAAAGCATCCGAGCAAGGCAATGAAGCAGCAGAGCGCCTTGCTATCCTGAACACGGTAGAAGTGGGTAAGCCTGCGTTGGCCTTTAGCCAAAACGATGTAGACGGAAAAGCCATCACGCTGGAGTCCTACAAAGGCAAATATGTGCTGCTGGAATTTTGGGCAAGCTGGTGTGGCCCTTGTCGCGCTGAGAATCCCAACCTGCTGAAACAAAAAGAACTATTTGGCAATAAAGGTTTCAATATATTGGGTGTATCACTCGATAAGGCAAAAGACCCTTGGGTAAAAGCCATTGAAAAAGACGGCCTTACCTGGACACAGGTATCCGATCTGCAAGGCTGGAACAATGCCGTGGCCGTTATGTATGGCATCAAGGCAGTACCCGCCAACTTCCTGATTGATCCTTCCGGAAAGATCATTGCACAGGACCTGCGTGGAGAAGCCCTCAATAAAAAATTAAAAGAGTTATTCCAACCCTAACCCCTAAAATCCATATTCCTTTAACCCTTACAACAATCCCCCCTGGCAGTTTCCCGTTGCTGCAGAAGACAAAAAGCAGTCTCAATTAGATTTGAGACTGCTTTTTTTATAGGAAAAACCAATACGTTTCTGCTTGATATAAATGCGTGATAATTAATCCCGTAATGTTATTTGCTGAGGTTGTCCAGCTGATGTCGGGTTAATAGAATACCCTTAATAAGTAGTTTCTTTAAAGTTTTTTTAGTGCTGTGTTCAGTAAGAATGTTCTAAATTTATAGAACTACTATTCTAATCCCCTTTTATTGTATTCTCAATGTTCCATTTCTAAACGGAGGCGAACCGCTTTGGAAGTGGAGCTAAAGTGCTGCATACAGCAGTATAGTTATTGTTTATTGGTAAGGCATTTTTAGTTCGGTAACCATTTATCCATTAAACTTTATTCTGATGCTACTATCAGAGTACGCAGGCCTGTTGTCTTTAACCGACAATATGGTACCCGCTTCCTTGCAAGACTATGTACTTCCTTCAATACCCTGCCAGGGAGTTTCCTACGTTTGTGGCGATTGGCTGCAGCAGGAAATCAAGGGACCCCGTTTTACACTACAATATTGCGTTTGCCGTGTTTCCAGCCCCGACAAATTGATCAGCCCCGACAACCTCAACGTTCCTTATCTGCAGGTTGCTTTGGCCAATACCTTACAATATGATGTAGAGGGACTTGAGCGACTTACCTTTTACGAGCACAGATACAACCTGGTATATGTGCGTGGAGCTGTAAAGACTTACTTTTTTACACCGGGACGTGTCAGCGCCTTTATTACTATATATATACCACCTGATGAAGTAAAAGAGCGCCTTTCCCTCCACAGCGCCTTCGAACTCTTTGTGAGGCAGTATCACCAGAATAAGCCCCACACCCTGTTTCATGAACACCCCATGAGCGATCTGAGCATAATGCGCAGGTTGTATGATATATTATATGGGCTGGCGACAGCGAGTATGCAGGAGCAGTCGGATATGTCTATATATGACCTCGTAGACCATATATTCAGAAAGCGGATCAATGGACATCACCAGGGGCTGGCGATCAAGGAGAAAGATATACCGCGCGTATATGCTGCCAGGGATTATTTGATACAACGGCTTGGGCAAAAGATAGATATCGATGAAGTCGCTAAGGAGGCGGGATTAAAGACACGTACACTCAAAGAGTATTTTTATCGCTTCTATGGAGTTACCATTGCAGATTACCTCAAGAGCGTAAAAATGGATTATGCCCGTTATCAATTGGTACATACAGATAAGAGCGTAAAAGAGATTGCAGCTGCCCTGGGATTTGGTGAAGCATCTTTCTCCAAAACCTTCACCAGCTATTTCGGGGAAACCCCTACACTTTACCGAAAGAACATAAAAAAGATGGTATAACCGTCAATTTGGATAAGAGATAATGCATTTTGGATGATGGAACCCTTGTTGGTGAGTGTATCTTTGATCTGCAATTACGTCGCAACACTCCGTCAACATTCAGAAACGTTCTTATAAAAGTTCTAAAAACATGTTGTTCCGCTGACGCAAACAACAAACTACCCCCTTTCCAACAACCAAAGTTATATGATTTGGTGGCTAACCGGTAAGTAATTGCCGGCAATAGTGCCAGATGTGAGACTTATATTCTGTGTTCAACAAACGAAGTAGTAACTATTAAACCTTATTAGTCCAATGGAAGCAACTACTGCCGTCGCTTTGCCCAAAAAGGCGAAAAGATTTGCCATCAAACGTACCCTCGTTGTCGAGATCATATCATCCCTCTTGATTCTCTTATTCATGTATGCGGCAGTCAGTAAACTGCTTGATTACGAAACTTTCAAAGTCCAATTAAGTAAATCTCCATTTATTACTCAATTCGCCGGTGTTACTGCCTGGTCTTTACCAGTAGGCGAGATTCTTGTGGGGTTGGCGTTGACTTTTAAGAAAACACGACTAGTAGGTTTATATGCTTCCCTCTTCTTAATGACAATGTTTACGGCTTATATCTGGACAATGCTTCATTATAGTTATTATATACCGTGTAGCTGTGGTGGGATATTGTCTAAAATGGATTGGAATACACATTTTTGGTTTAATCTTGGATCTGTTATGCTTTCGATAATGGGGATAATCACCTTTGTGAACGATAAAAGAAACAGAATAATATAATCCACGGGCTATGAAAATATTTAGAAAGCATATTTTTTTAATGACAGGAATAGTTATGGCCGCTATATTATTAGTTGTCGTCTTGTCATGGTCTGCATTGCAACCCATAAAAAAAAATAAAGGATTTAGTAGGGTATTTTCCATTGAAGCGATTAAGCAGATATCCGTAATGGAAAAAAAGGCAGACATTATTGACTTTGCCGGGTATACAGAGAACCATTTATATTTTAAAACAAAAAGACCAGATACCATACTTGTTATCGATAATGATCTTAAAAACATTAAGTCAATTTTTTTGAAAGTACCTGACGATAGGTCCATTTACAGCCGGTTTACTAGTGTGGTTGATTCTCCTTATGTTCATATCCTTGCTGGAAATACACCCGCAATTATTACGGGCAAGTTGGAAGGTGATGTCAGTGTGCATAGATTCCCTAATACTTTATTTACACGTGTAGCTCTGATAAGCGGAAATCTGTTCGCACTTCGGATGGTTGATAAAACTGATCAAATTTTTGCCAAGGCTAACCCTTTGACTGGTCAGGTGACCAAAGAAAATAATGTTTCTGAAAAAAATCATGATGCAGGTATTTCAACGGATGGGGTTTTACATTATGATAAGGCCTCAAATTTTTTAGTCTATGTGTATCATTATAAGAATGAAATATTATTGATGGATACGGGGTTGAATGTCATTAATAAGGTAAAGACTGTTGATATAAATACTTCTTCTGAAATAATTGCTGGAGATGTAAAATCTAAAAGTATAATTACGAATTTAACTCCTAAACGGGTTTTGAATGCGGTAAGCTGTGTGTGGGGCGGGTCTTTGTACAACAATTCCCGGGTTTTCTCTGATAACGAAGCTGCTGAAACTGTTACTCAGAACTCTGTGATTGATGTTTATAATATAAAAGATGGGTCATATCAGAAAAGCTTCTATATACCTAACTATAAAGGGCAAAAGGTAAATAAGTTTAAAGTTGTTCATGATAAGGTTTTTGCTATTTATAAAGATTTTGTAGTTGCATACAACATAGCTTTTTAGCCAGGGATGTTACTTTAGAATATAGATCTATGATAAGAAAAAAACTAATGCTAGCTACAGTATTGTGCATTTTATTAAGCATTACTTCTTCGTATAAAGTATCAAAGGTGAATCTGTGGCAAGTGTATGAAGTTTGGGGAATATGCCCGGAACAGGTATGGAATCCATATTTTTCCCCTCCTGATTATGCTGATTTATATCCTGCTATTAATGAAGTGCTATACTATGGAACAGCTTCAATAACAAACTTAGGTTATGCGAATCTGGAAGATTATAGACGAAACTATAGTAACGGAGAACTTTGGTGTAGCCCCAATAATGAGTTTATATGTATGGCTTATGTGATACATAATTTTACTAATCCTAATGAGGGTTATGTGCTTGATTTGCTTGAGGGGGATTTTGAACACTTTGAATAATCGGGTATGAAATAAGCTTTCAGTAATCTGATAGCATAGAGATATTCTACTGTTGGGCCTTAATGTGGAAGCCGGTTTTAGTTGCAAATGAAACTGGTATAACGGATGTTGTCTGCCCCCGTTAGATGGAAGTGGTAGAGAAGGGGAAACCGAAAACCTTTATAAAAGAGTAGGACTTTTTAACTATTAATCTTTCTATTATGAAAAAGTTACCAATTAGCCTGGTTGCCATTCTTGCTATCGTTTTTGCAGTTTCAAGTGCATTTAAAACTAAAAGTGTAAAATTTGCTCCTGCATATGAAATGTGGAAGTACAATGCTACTCAACAAACTGCTTCTGGAATAGCTGTTAATGATCATTCAGACTTTTTGTCTATTCAGAGCTCTCTGACACAAACTCCTGTTGCTTCAACTTCTGGCGAAACTATCCCCCAGTTCCTTAGCAATAACGATCTGGAGTGCGATCCTGAAGGTGACGAATACATTTGTGTTGCTAAAGTTCTGCGTGATGTTGCTAGCCCAAGCAGTGCTGATGTGATTGTAGCTTTCGAAATAGGCGCATTGACAGAATTATAATTGAATAAGTACATTTAAAAGATACCTGTCACATTTATGTGACAGGTATCTTTTAAATAACTGATGATTTTACTTGGCTGCTTTCATTCTTATAACAGGTACATCCATCATAGTTTCTTTTTCGACTAATTTTAATCCATATTTGCTCAGTTCATTGTTTACCGCACCAAGGTTGGATAAATCACAGTTTAGACTTATATCTATATTTCCGGTATAGTTTGTTTCATCAATAATAATTGGATACAATTGCAGCGGCTGAGCCAGGG
>QFQM01000285.1 GCA_003243255.1 Flavobacterium psychrophilum
TATGGAGCACCTTAGACGTTTCTGGCAACTGAACTTTAATAAGTACCCCGATTTCAGGCCGAATTATATAGTTCCCAACCTCAATTCGATTGTGCGTTGCCTTTCAAGCGGCATAGGTCTTGCAGTAATCCCAGACTTTTTGTGCCATCGTGAAATTGAAAATGGCCAGATACAGCTTATCTGGGAAGGTGAGCCTAAACTTACCAATACACTTCATTTCGCTACCCGAAAGAAAACCATTTATGCAGATGAAATAGAAGTAATTAAAAAGATTTTCAGGGATGAGACCGTATTAGCGGAGATGATATAAACAACATTATAACGCTCTCAGTTTCGTTCTATTAAAAATCGGTATATTTACAGTTCAATAAAAGCTGAAAAGCCTGTAATATATGGAGAATGCACCACACCTGCGTACGGTTAACGTTACGCGGTACCTTACCCCCCTCCGCGAAGGAGGATCACTGCCGGCACTTGCCGAAGCTGATAACGAATTTAAATATGTACTTAAATTTAAAGGTGCCGGACATGGCACCAAAGCCCTTATAGCCGAATTGCTTGGTGGAGAGATTGCCCGCACATTGGGGCTTCCTGTGCCTGAACTGGTTTTTGCGAACTTAGACGAAGCCTTTGGGCGTACCGAAGCCGATGAGGAAATCCAAGATCTGCTTCAGGGATCGCAGGGACTCAATCTTGCTTTGCACTACCTTTCTGGTGCTATAAACTTTGATCCCGTTGTTACTGCTGTAGATGCTAAAATGGCTTCGCAGATTGTTTGGCTCGATGCTTATATTACCAACGTTGACAGGACCTTCCGTAATACAAACATGCTGATATGGCATAAGGAACTATGGCTGATTGATCATGGAGCAAGTTTTTACTTCCACCATTCTTTTAGCGATCCGGTGGGCCATGCCAAGAGTCCGTTTGCATTAATAAAAGACCATGTACTTTTACCTCAGGCTTCATTACTTGAAGAAACCGATGCGGAATATAAAGCAATACTTACCGAGGATAAGATCCGTGGTATTGTAAGCCTGATTCCTGACGAATGGCTGCAATGGGAAGAACTTGAAAAGTCACCCGAAGAAATCAGGGAAGTATACATCAGCTTCTTAACGACACGATTAGAGAATTCATCAATCTTTGTAAAACAGGCCGACGATGCAAGAAAAGCACTTATATGAGTATGCAGTGATTCGAGTTGTGCCTAGGGTTGAACGCGAAGAATTCATAAATGCGGGCGTTGTTTTATTTTGCAAAAGAAAACGCTTTATAAAGGTTTTGTTTACCATTGACGAAGCCAAGATTACCATGCTAACTCCTGATGCTGATATAGACCAGATAAGGCGTAATCTTGAATCCTTCCAAAAAATTGGTGAAGGTGCAAAAGATGGTGGCCCCATAGCCCGACTGGAAGTGCCCGAAAGATTCAGGTGGCTGACCGCTATAAGAAGTTCTGTTATACAAACATCAAGGCCACATCCCGGTTTATGCGATGATCTTGATTACAGGGCTCAGAAATTGTTTGAAGATTATGTTTTTTAATTTAAACAGAGTAAAGCTATACTAACTCAAAAATATTAAACCTGTTCATTAATCTGAACAGGTTTTTCGTTTATAAGATAAATATACTGAAACATACAGAATGCCGCCACAGCACCAAACGTGTGCCATAGGAAGTGTGTACCAAAGGAAACTAAATACCATGCATCAGCTACCCTGCATGTAAGTGCCGCAATAAAGCTGAGCAGTGCAAAGCCAACCCATTTTCCGTGCCTGAAATGCGTAGTTATCAAAAAAACAAGCACAGGAAACAGCACCATGCCTGCCAGAACAGCATAATTAATATTGATGAAGAGTTGTATGTTTCCCGTTTCAATCATCATATTCCTGGCTAAAAACTGGAATGCAGCATAAACAATTACAAATGCTACTGCAAAATACCATTTTGTTACCCTCGCTAAAAAATATACCCCTGCTGCTACACAAAGCAGCATTATAGGCATCCAGTCCATCATAATAAAAAAGTTCCATTGGCGAAGGCCATGATAAATGGTGCCCCCTATTCCGCCAATGTATAATAATGCAACTGCAACTGAGAGGAAGGTATGTGTCCTGAATTTCTCTTTTAGCTTAAAGGTCCAGTAAATGGCAATAACCAGAAAGAAACACGAAGTGATAGCATTTAAAGGTTCGGGAAATACATTATGTAGGTTGGTTTCTGCATAAAGCATGCCGCCATCAGGCGGATTTTGGTATAACAACATATGACAGGCTTACTTTCCCTAAAAATAATGAATATTTTTTTAAAATCAGATAAACCTTTAGTAAACAATGAGATATTTTAAAATGAACAATTAATTCGTAAATCAAATATTACAATTAAACGCGCAGGATTTACAATTTTATACAGTGAGGTTTAAATGTTAAAAAAAAAATTCTATTTTTACTTACTTTAAGGAGGAACAAACACATGGAACTTTACATAAAATACAATATAGACATGATGTGTAAAGTCCTGCTGCAGCAACAGCTGGATAAGTTCAATATAGATTGTAAAGTGACTGAGCCGGGATATGTTAAATTTAAAGAAAACATACCCATGGAAACCTATAACAAACTCATAGAATCACTAAAAGAGTTTGGTATAGAGATTGTTGACAACCAGAAAAGCATACTGGTACAGAAAATAAAGAACGTAATCATTGAAATGCTGTATGCCGATAAAGGTGTACAATCGCTTAAAATATCAACTTACCTGTCTGAAAAGCTGGGTGAGAGTTACAGGACACTATCTCAGGTATTCTCTGAGGTAACATTTATATCTATTGAGAATTTCATCATTTTGCATAAGATAGAAAGGGTTAAACAATTACTGCTGACAGAGAATTTATCTCTAACCGAAATTTCATTTATGATGAATTACAGCAGTGTTGCCTATTTATCACAGCAATTTAAAAATATTACCGGGGTAACACCCACCGCGTTTCAGAAGATCATGAAGCAGAAACGCTATACAGAAGCTTAAACCACGTAAAATAAATTAATGCGACCTACAACACTGCACATAATGCTTGCCGATGACGATGAAGATGATCGCCTGTTTTTTAAGGAAGCCTTTGAAGAAGTTAAAATCAACTACAGGATATCTGCTTTTAATGACGGAGAGCAATTGATGGATCATTTATATGACACCAGCAATCCACTTCCGGATATTATCTTTCTTGACCTTAATATGCCAAGAAAATCGGGTATAGAGTGCCTGAAAGAGATAAGGGCTAACGAACGTCTTAAAAAAATATCGGTAGCAATATACTCTACTTCATCTTCTGAGCAGGACATCGAAGATACTTTTGTGTCGGGCGCAAATGTATACATCAAAAAACCGAATGACTTTAATATGCTTAAAAAGATATTAAGTGATGTAGTGCATATCAACTGGCAGTATATAACAGACGGATTGAATAAAGACAGCTTTATTTTAAGTCTTTAAGCTTAAAATATCAACAAAATAAAAAAAGGTATCAGCCCCCCAGCTCGATACCTTTTTTATTTGTTTTTAAATAATACGTGTGTGCATTATTTTGGTGGAAAACAAATAGTCATGATTACTATTTGAATTATTTCAAAAATACTACACCTCTGTCGCATTGAACTTACAATATTTTACACTTGCTGTTATAGTTTAAAACCTGAGAACATAAACATTATGCACAATGCTTAACAGTTGCTATTATTTTCTTAAAAAATTCCTTACTAAGCTTTATATATCTTATATTTGTATATCACCCTACTGTCATTTTTTAATTTAAAAAACTGAATTATGAAAAGCGAATTCACAATATTTTATACCGATGACGATAAGGATGACTTAGAGTTCTTTACTGAAATTGTAGATGACATAAATATAGACTACAATGTAGTTACTCAAAACAATGGGCAGCAGCTTCTTGATGCTCTTGACAATCCTCCTCCAACACCCTACATGATTTTCCTGGACATTAACATGCCGGGAATGAATGGTCTGGAAACTCTTAAGAAAATAAGGGAAACAAACCTGAATACGCCAATTGTAATGTTCTCTACTTCTAATGATGACACAATCATAGAGAAAAGCAGGAATCTTGGCGCAAATTTTTATGTAACAAAATCAAGTATGTTTGAAGATCTGAAAAAATCTATAGAACATGCTCTGGCTATTGACTGGAGAAGCTTTATACCCACAAAGAATAATTTTATAATACAACCATAATTCCAAATGAACGACACTATTTCAACCCCGTCATTTTTAGAAAATCTTCGTAACAATACTGCAGAATCTCATACCGGCCTTGAAGACCTGCCAATATCAAAATCTATAACAAACCCTGAGGTAACTAAAGAAGAGTACGTTTTGTACCTTGACCTGATGAAAGATGTTATAAATGATGCCGAAACCAACATTTATCCTTTAACAAAGAATATTATCTCTGATATTGATAACAGATACAGAAACCATCTTTTAGATAACGACTTTAAAGCACTTGGACACACTAAAGCCGCTACAGACGCTAAACCGCTTAGTGCAGGTATAGAAAACCTTACACCGGCTTTTGCCCTTGGTATTTTTTATGTACTGGAAGGATCTAACCTGGGCGGAAGGGTTATTTTTAAGAACATCAACACAGCATTAGGATATGATATGGAAAGCGGAGCTTCTTATTTTGGAGGCTATGGAGTTCAAACCGGCAGCCAGTGGAGGACATTCGTTGGCATGATGGTGGAGTATGAGGAGCAAAACAATAACGCAGATGAAATTATAGCCGGCGCAGATTATTGCTATAACGCTATTAGCAGATATTTTACAGCGAACACCCCTAAATAATTATATGCAGATAAAGGATATTGTAAACCGTGATATTGTAAACCTTACCAATTGCGAACAGGAACCAATTCATATACCGGGTAGTATACAGCCACACGGTTTTATACTCGGCCTTAAACAAAATACTTTTACTATTGATTATTGCAGTGCAAACAGCAACGAATTCATTAACATGACTCATAATCAATTACTCGGAAAGTCTTTTGAGGAAGTGTTTGGCGATGAAGCTTTAAAAGCATTAGAGCTATATATAGCTAACAAACAAATGC